>CAZPPN010000014.1:10174-16018 GCA_964588425.1 uncultured Ruminococcus sp.
CAATTATCCTCGAAAAATTCCCGAAAATTCAATAAAATATACGCATATCATTGCAAATCCATACTGTTTGTGGTATAATAATGCATATTTCATAATTAATTATCAAAAATTCCCAAAGGAGTCCCCATCATGCCCCAGAGAAAAGGTAATCTCATGAGCGTCAGAGACGACATCAAGGTTCTCGACGCTACCCTGCGCGACGGAGGTCTGTGCAACAATTTCCGTTTCAGCGATGATTTCGTCCGTTCACTTTACAAAGCAAACATCAAATGCGGTGTTGACTATATGGAATTCGGTTACAAAGCCGATTTTGATCTTTTTGATGAATCCGAATACGGTCCGTGGAAGTTCTGCCGTGAAGAAGATCTCCGCGCGATTGTCGGTGAGAATATTTCCGACATGAAGATAGCTGTTATGGCTGACGTCGGCAGATGCAATTTCCGCCGCGATTTTCTTCCCAAATCCGAATCCGTGATCGACATGGTACGTGTTGCCTGCTACATTCACCAGATCCCAGCCGCTATCGAGATGATCGAGTATTTCCATGAGCTCGGATATGAGACATCATGCAACATCATGGCTGTGTCCCAGGCAGGCGGATACCAGATCGAAGAAGCGCTGAAGATGCTCGCGGAATCATCCGTTGACGTTATCTACCTTGTTGACAGCTACGGTTCACTCTATCCGGAAAGCGCGTCAGCTCTCGCAAAGACTTATCTTGAGATCGCCGAAGCGGCAGGAAAGAAAGTCGGATTCCACGCGCACAACAACCAGAATCTCGCGTTCGCAAACACCATTGACACACTCTCACGCGGCGTCAGCTTCCTTGATGCCACAGTACAGGGTATCGGCAGAGGTGCGGGAAACTGCGCGACCGAGCTTCTTCTCGGATTCCTCAAGAACCCGAAATACAATCTTTACAGCATTCTCACATTCATTGAGAAATACATGATCTCTCTCCGCGAATCCGGAGTTGTATGGGGATTTGATCTTCAGTATATGTTCACAGGTCAGCTCAACCGTCATCCGCGTGAGGCTATGGCATTTACTGCGGAAGGGCGCGGAGACTACTGCGATTTCTACAAGGAACTGCTCGATCACGAATAAGACAATTCTCATATAATAAAATAGTGCCGTATCCGGAGTTTTTCCCGAGTACGGCATAATTATTTTATTTCACATATCTGCGGATCGCTTCTCTGAGGCTTTCAATCGGATCGAGCAGCGGACTGTATTCGAGTCCGACAGCGCCCGTATATCCTGCTCTGTCAACCGCATCGAAAATGAATTCATAGTTATTCTCGCCGTTCCAGAGTTCGTGACGTCCCGGATGTCCCGCCGCGTGAAGATGCGCGATGCAGTCGAGATTGTTGGTAATATTTGGAATAATATTCCCCTCGGTCACCTGCTGGTGGTAGATATCGTACACAATCTTAACAAGCGGATGATCGACTTCGCGGATAATATCGAAAGCTTCCGCCGCTGTTGTGAGATAATAGCCTTTATGATCGACGATCGGATTAAGCGGCTCAAGCATTATGATAATGCCGTACTCGTCGAGAATCGGTTTCGCTTCCATGAGAGCAGTTACGATTGATTCGTGCTGTGCAGCTCTTTCATCTCCCGTATCCTGTCCGACCTGAGTAATCAGACGGCTCGCTCCGACTTTCACTGCTGCCTCACAGCTTTCTCTGAGTCCGTCAAGCCACAGTTTTCTGCGCTCGGGGGATGTCATTCTGAATTCCGTTGTACAAAGGCTTCTCAGCTCAACGCCGCATTCCTCGGACACCGATCTTACCTCATCGAGATCGAGATGTTTCCAGCCGTATGTCTCGGCGCAGTCGAATCCAAGCTCAGCGGTCTTTCTCATGGCGTCGCAGAAATCCGTATTTCCGAAAAAACAAGGGATAGGAACACAAAGTCTCATAAAAATTCACCTCAATATTTTGATTTTGATATTCACAAGCCGCGATGCTTATGATATAATTATATTGTACGAATCGTCATATGTCAACATAGTTTTTACAGGTAACACAAAAAAATGGACTTTTTTCGCAATTTAACAAGAAAGCTTATCCTGCCACAGTACATGGTCCGCGATACGCAGAAGCTCGGCGACGACTACCCTGCTCGCGATATGTATTCATCGTTCATCAAAATCGCATGGCCTGCGCTGATGGAATCGGTACTGATCGGACTTGTTTCGTTTGTCGACACGGTCATGGTATCCACAGTCGGTGAAACTGCGATATCGGCGGTCGGTCTGACAAATCAGCCGCGGCTTCTCTTCTACGCTGTATTCCTCTCGATGAGCATAGCGGTCAACGCAATCGTCAGCCGCAGATTCGGGGAAAATGACAGACAGAGAGCAAATCAATGTCTCGCCACAGTTCTTCCGATTGCGGTAATCATGTGCGCGCTTGCCACCGTGATCGCATTTCTTGTATCCCGTCCTCTGCTTCTCTTTGCGGGAGCGCAGGAGGATACAATTGATCTCGCCATACCGTACTTCCGCATCTGCATGATCGGCATGAACTTCACGGTCATCTCGCTTATCATCAACGCGGCGCAGAGAGGAAGCGGAAACACACGCATCTCAATGACAACGAATCTGTGCGCGAATGTTGTCAATGTAATATTCAACGCGCTTCTCATAAACGGACTGTTCTTCTTCCCGAAGCTCGGAGTTACGGGCGCGGCGATTGCAACCATGCTCGGCAACTTTACATCAGCCGTGATCTCGGTGATTTCCGTCAGCCGAAAAGACAGATTCCTCAAACTGAACGTCCGTGATATGCTGCGCCGCGATCCCAATCAGCTCAGGACCGTAATATCAATCGGAAGCGGATCGCTGGTTGAGCAGTTGTTCATGCGTTTCGGATTCTTCTCATATGCAAAGCTCGTTGCGGAGCTCGGCACGATGGAATTCGCGACTCACCAGATCGTCATGAGCATCATCACGCTTTCGTTTACGGTCGGTGACGGTCTCGGTGTTGCGTCGTCGGCTCTCGTCGGACAGAATCTCGGGCGTAAGCGTCCTGACATCTCGATCATCTACGGAAAGATCGGTCAGCGGTTCGGCGCCTGCATCAGCGTACTTCTTGTACTGATCTTCACGTTCGGCGGAGGACTTCTTGTGCGGCTCTTCTCCGATGATACGGAAGTTATCAGAGTCGGACGGCATCTCTTATACATTGTGGCGGTTACAGCTCCGTTCCAGGTTGCGCAGGTAATCTACCGCGGATGTCTGAACGGCGCGGGCGACACGAAGTACACAGCGGTCGTATCATTCATCTCGATCGCGCTGGTTCGTCCGATACTTACATACATCCTCTGCTACCCTCTCGGACTCGGTGTTTACGGCGCGTGGATATCCCTGCTGATAGATCAGCTTACGCGATTCGGATTCACGACATACCGCTTCAGCGGATCGAGCTGGTACAAAAAGAAAGTTTGATTTAACGGAAAATCCGGTAAGGAGCCGCTGATGTGCAGTTCTTTACCGGATATAATTTTGTAAAAATATATCAAATTCACCTTAACCTTTTTCTTTTTCCAACGACTATATATCTCACTTTTTCCTCTCATCAACAGAAGCATCAAGCTCGTTCTTTATTTGCCGCATATATTTTCTGAATTCCGAAGGAGATCTGCCTGTGCGTTTTTTGAACATTTTCGCGAACTGGAACTGATCGTCATATCCGACCGACAACGCGATAAGCGAGACTGTATAATCCGTCTGATCGAGCAGTTCCTGCGCTTTTGTGAGACGGTAATTCATGATGTACTCCATGAGCGACTGTCCGCGCATCCCGACAAATAGATTTCTCAGATACGCCCGTGACAGATTGAGGATATCTGCAGCCTCATTCGGGGTGATTCTTCCGTTCTTTTCGAATATCAGCTTTTCACAATCTCTCACATGGCGTTCTCTGAGTGAGTTTTCTCCGATCGACTTTTCGCTTTTCATGAGTGCCATAGCGGCGATAAAGATACCGCAGAGAAAGTCGGGATTGATGCTCTCCGTCCCGAGGTCAAAAAGATGCTGCATCTCCGCTGATACGGTATAATTCACTACATCGTCTTCGGAAAATCCGCACTCATCAAGTATTGCATTTGACATAACACCGCCGGCGTCGATCCAGTAATATGTCCACGGATCTGTCGGATCGGGAAAGTAATGTGTATGCTTGTTCACACGGCAGACAAATGCCTGTCCTGCTGTGACTGTCCTGCCGTTGAAGTATCCCTTACCGCTTAACACAAAATGCAGCATATTGTACATTGAAATCAATTCGGTTTCCTCTTTGTCCGCTCTGCACTGCTCATATCCGAATGCGTATACATTAATACCTTCCATATCTCCACCTCGCAATTTTATATAGTACGATTATATCATATTTATATACGTTAATGCAATGGTAATTCATAAATTAATTTGGTATATTTATATCAACCGAAACAAATTAAATCATCATTTTTGGAGGAATTATGAAAAAACTGCTATCCTTAGTAATCGCAGCGGTATTATTGTTTACTGCATGTGCTCAAACACCCACCGAACAGTCGGAAACCGAATCTCAGACTGAGTCCGTGCTTACATCGGAGTCCGAACCGGTTCAAGAAGAAGAAAAAGAAGCGTATCCGTATGAGCTGAAAAAACTCGACGGATATGATTTCGTTGTGCTGAACGGTGAAGACGACATCTGGGAAGGTACATTCCGCGTAATTGATTACGAAGAAATAACGGGTGAAGCATACAGCGACGCAATTTTCAACAGAGCGCGTCTTGCTGAGAATGATCTCGAGTTCAAGCTCACAGTTGAGAAGACCGATGATCTTTTCAGCATTTACTCTATGCTCACGAGAGATGTCACAAGCGGAAGCAACTACTACAAGGCAGCATATGCCCTGATAGGCACAACTCCTTATCCGCTTCTCGGCTCGTCAGGACTCAATCTTTATGACATTCCCGAGTTGCATCTTGACGAGCCTTGGTGGAGCCAGACATTTATCGAATCCGCTACCCTGTTCGGCAATGTTCTGTACTCTTCCATTGACTATGTCAACTTGAACAGCTACGGTTATGTGAATGCGGTTTACTGCAACAATGAAATGATGAATATTCTGAACCTTGAGATTCCTTACGATCTCGTCAGAAGCGGTGAATGGACTTACGACAAGATGTACGAGTACATGGAAGCGGCAGTAACATTAAAGTCGGACACCAGCTTTGATCCTTACACATCGTCAGAGTGCGTCTACGGTTACGCAACTCAGCATGAAGAAGGTATTCGTGCACTTCTTAGCGGAAGCGGCGAATTCGTGGTAGTCAAGGACAGCAGCGGTAATCCCGTTGTCAGCAGTAATCTTGAAGCGCTTTCCTCTGCATACTCGAAGATTCTCTCCATGTTCTCGCAGGACGGATATTTCCACATGAACAACGAGGGAGCTCCTTACTCAGGTAATTCAATGTTCGAGACAAACCGTGCGATGTTCCTTTATGGTGGTATCGGTGCAAGCGGTGACATTTTCAGAGAGCTTGAATTCATGTACACCATTATTCCCATGCCCAAGGCGTTCGATTATCAGGAAAACTACTACTCTCCTCTGAGCAAGCATGCACACACCCTCACCATTCCCAAATCTCTTACCGATCCCTCAGCCGCAGGTATGATAATCGACTATATGTCATTCCTCGGTCTGCGTGATGTTATCCCCGAGCTTCAGACACATCTCTGCTATAAGGGTCTGCGCGACGATGACTCCATTGATATGTTAAACGTTATTCTCGACTCCGTTAGTATTGACTTCGGTTATATGTACGGCTGGTCAGCAATGGTG
>CAZPPN010000015.1:0-11065 GCA_964588425.1 uncultured Ruminococcus sp.
TCATGAGCATTTTGGGAATATGAGCATAATGCCTCAAATGCCAACGTTGGCATTTGAGGCAGAAAGCATTTCTTTCGCCGTCTGTGCCTATTACGGAATTGCCACGGGCGATAACAGCTTCGGGTATATTGCCGCATGGTCAAAAGATAAGGAACTGCCTGAACTGAAAGCCAGTCTGGAAACCATCAGCAAGACTGCAAGCGAGCTGATAACCGATATTGACCGAAATTACGCAGAAATTGTAAAAGAACAAGGCATTGAACTTGCAGCAGATACTTCAGCTGACCGACAGGAAATGGTAGATAAAATTAAATTTATCGCAGAGTGGGAGAATGAAAACGCTGTTCCCGAACAGGAGCGGTTGACCTATTGGTTCGGTGATCTCGGTATGGACGTTGCAAAAAGCGGAATTACCGATGAGCAGATTGACGCTAAATATTCAGAGATTACCAAAGATGCGAAACATCCAATAAACAGTGACGTAATTTCCCAAAGAAAAGTATATACTGGCGAAAACGCTTTGAGAAACGCTGTTGGTGACTTCATTGATGAAATTTCCCGAAAGGTGCAAGAAGAACCCGCTGTTCAAGCTCCCGATAACGGTATTGTCCCCGACCCGTCCATGTCCATTGAAGCCATGAACGCTTTCGGTTATACCGATTCGGATATGCTGCCCCTATCCAAAGAACGAGCACTTGAACTGTTTGAGCGTGATGTGCCGATCTATATGCTTTATGACGATAACAGTGAAGCGATGGCATTTGAAGCGGAAGATATTCAGCTTTATTCCGGTTACTTCGGCGTTACCCGTGAGGATTGGGAACAGATTCGTGATGAAATCCCACCGATGGATGAATCTGTTATATCACAGAAGCGTGAGCAAGCCTTTCTGAACAATCCCGCAGACAGTTATGCGATTTATCAGCTGAAAAGAAACGATGAAGCCGCAGACTTTGCCTTTATGCGGTATGAATGGCTGGAAAGCAAAGGACTGCAACCTGATGTAAACAACTACAACATTGTTTATACCGGAACACTTACAGCCGAAGGAGCACCGATTGAAAAACTGGAGGATTTGTATCAGATATTCAATATCAATCGCCCTTCCGATTTTACCGGGCACAGCCTGTCTGTCAGTGACATCGTTGCACTAAAACAGGATGGTGTGGTATCCTATCATTATGTTGACAGCGTTGGGTACAGAGAGTTACCCGACTTCAACAAAAAGGAAAATCCGCTGAAAAATGCGGAAGTGCTGCTGGAGGATGATTACGGTATGATCGACGGTGTAATCAACAATGCACCCAAACAGCCGCAGGAACAGGCAAAGCCGAAATCACTCCCGAAGCAGAAAAAAGAAGAAACAAAAGCGAAGAAACCGTCTGTGCTGGCAAAGCTCCGTAAATATCAGGAAGAGGACAGACAGGCACAGACAAAGTACAAAAGTGCGGAAAGGGATTTATAATGGCAAACTTTTCACGAGATGAAATGAATCTGATGTGTATCTATAATACGGGAAAGAGAACGGGACTGATTGCGGAACTGTACTCTATGAGCAAATATCTGACCAATGAAGATTCAGAGTTACGATCACTCACTATGACTGTGATAAAAAAGCTCAACGATATGTCCGATGCGGACTATGAGAAGTTGGAACTGTATCCCGATTTTGATGAATGATTCTCCAGCCATCAGATTCCCGGACGTTCACAGAAATGTTGAAAACCATAATGTGTATAATATCTTGACGAAATGAATAAAATATGATAAAATATGATTAGTCGTAGATTATCCTAAAAACGGAGGCGCGTTATGGCATATATTCAACGTGAGCTTGAGCGAAAGTTCTTAAAACTTAATGATTTTTTTAAGGTTGTCCTTGTTACAGGGGCAAGACAGGTCGGCAAAACAACGATGCTCCGGCACTTGGCAGAGAGTGACAGAACCTATGTCACAATGGACAATGCAATGGCAAGAGAGCTTGCACAGTCCGATCCCGTGCTGTTCTTCCAGACCTACAAGCCTCCGATCCTTATCGACGAGGTTCAGAAAGCACCGGAACTGTTTGAGCAAATTAAGATCATTTGCGATGAAAGCGATGAAAAAGGTCTTATCTGGCTGACCGGCTCTCAGCAGTACAAGATGATGGAAAGAGTGCGCGAGACCCTTGCCGGAAGAATCGGTATTCTGGAACTGTACAGCTTATCTGCAAGAGAAAAAGCGAGGCTTGTATTTGATACAGATCTCGACTTCTCGCTTGCCACATTACAGGCAAGGCAGCGAAAGCTCCCCAAAAACGATGTGATTCAGGTGTTCAATCACATTTGGGAGGGCGGTATGCCGCAGGTGCAGGGCGTGGATGATGAACTCAGACAGGAGTATTTTAATTCCTATATCGACACCTACCTTATGCGTGACGTTGCCGAAGCCGGAGGAATCACCGATACCGTGCGTTTCCGCAAATTCCTTGTGGGATGTGCTTCTCTTGTTTCGGAGCAGGTCAACTATGCAACACTGGCAGAATCCGCTGATATTGCACCAAGCACGGCGAAGGAATGGCTGAAAGTGCTTGTAGGACTTCACATTGTCTATCTGCTTGCACCATATTCCAACAATGAACTGAAACGACTCAGCAAAACACCGAAGCTCTACTTCTGCGATACCGGACTGTGTGCGTATCTCTCCATGTGGCTGACAGCGGATACTCTTCGCAACGGTGCGGCAAGCGGTCATTACTACGAAAACTATGTTGTAATGGAACTTGTAAAGAACTACGCCTATGCAAAATCCAAGGTGAATATCACCTACTTCCGGGATTCCAATGCAAAGGAAATTGATGTATTTATTGAAGAAAACAACGTCATTCATCCGTTGGAGATCAAAAAGAGTGCCGCACCCGACCGCCGTGAAGTCAAAAAATACAGCGTAATCGACAAGGCTTCCTTGAACCGTGGAAATGGAGGTATCATCTGTATGTGCGAGGAGCCGATACCGATTGATGCGGATAACTGCTTTATCCCGAGCAATCTAATCTAAGCAAAATCAAAAAGTATAAGAAAGCATCTCTGCGGAGGTGCTTTTCTTATGCACAAAATTCAGAACAGGAGGATAGAATATTGCCAAGCAAATTGCAGTTTTATGCACAAATGGCGGATCATACCGCCAAACAAATCACAGGCAGCTTCGGTGAATGGACGGCGTTTCTGGAAACAGCGGGACGGTTATATAAGTACCCGTTCCATGAACAGCTCATGATCTTCGCCCAGCGTCCCGATGCGACTGCCTGCGCTCCATATGATTTATGGAATCAGAAGCCTTGGAATCTGTATGTTCGTCGCGGTTCAAAGGGTATCGCTCTGATTGATACCAGCGGAGATAACCCAAAACTGAAATATGTTTTCGATGTGGCAGACACAGGCGGCAGAGAAAATTCCCGCCGACCTACTATGTGGGAATACAAAGAGGAACACGAAAATGCTGTAACAGCCGCATTGGAACAGCGATATGGTGTAGCCGGAACTGACGGTCTTGCCGATCAGTTGGAGCGTATTTCATTACAGCTTGTGTCCGAATACTGGAATGACAACAGCCGTGATATACTCGACATCCTTGCAAATTCCTTCCTTGAGGAGTATGATGATTATAACGTACAGGTTGCGTTCCGAAATGCCGCCGTTGTGAGCACCACCTATACGCTGATGTCACGATGCGGTCTGAATCCCGGCGCATTCTATGAGCATGAGGATTTTCTGAGCGTATTCGACTTCAATACCCGTGAAACCATCGCGGCACTCGGTTCTGTTATCAGCAATACAAGTGAGCAGATTTTACGGAACATTGAGATTACCATTAAAAATTATGAGCGAGAAGCAAGCCTTCAAAAACAGGCAGAAAGGACAAATGATTATGGAGAACACCTTGAATTACACACGGAATGGGGATTATCAGATTCCGAACCTGACTTTGAGCGAGAACGGGAGCAGACCCCTCGGGAAGTACGGGAGAATGAGGAAGAATTATTTGAAGGAACACCGTCCGGTACTCTGGAACAGTCTAATTCTCTCGGAGAAGCTGTATCCCCATCTGAGGGAGATCGACGAGACAGCGAGCCAGAGAATGGAACAGTTGATGACCGAACTGATGAAGCAGAACGGAGTGACGGAAGCTCTGAAAGCGACCGATCCGATGGAGTGGACGGGACTGATGAACAATCTGAAAGCACAGGCAGAAGAAACAATTCTGAACGAGCTGATCTTCAATTAAGCGAAGAATCCGAGCCTGAACCGTTTATATCCGTTCGTGGGGAGCAATTAACGCTGTTTGACACGATCTCATTCCCCACAGAAGTGGAACAAATCGAATATATTACCCAAGCGGAGAGCGTAAGAACAACGCCCTTCGCTTTTTCCTTTTCGCAGGAGGAAATTGACACTGTACTGAAATACGGCAGTAATGAACGTGACAGCCGTATGCGGATAGCTGCGGAGTTTATGAAAGATAAGTCCACAGAAGATCATGCCGCATTTCTTCAAAATCATTTTCACGGCGGCAATGGCTTCAAGGCAGACGGTCGGGATATTTGTGCATGGTATGCCGAAGATGGCATTCATCTTGCACCGGGACGTTCTGCGAAGTATGAACAGGCGGCACAGATTATCCCTTGGACGGATTCGGCAGCTCGTATCGGTGAGCTTTTGGAACAGGGACAATTTGCTTCCAATGTGGAGCTGATCGAAGCGGCAGGCAATGAACGGCGTTTATTGGCACAGCAGCTCTGCTATATGCAGAGTGATATTCGGGCAGATATGCGCCCTGACTATTTTGCAGAAGCCATGTTTACGGGTTCTTATGATGATGCCCGAGACCGCATTGCCGATATGCTTGCAGACCCATTTATGCGAGACACCATCACCGATGAACTGGAACGGTTTGCCGCAGATCATGCCGCCGACCGCAGTATTCTGCGATTCAATTCATATAAGCCGGACGAAATGGCAAAGAACTTCCGTGAGCTTGCTTTGATGAATCGTGAATACACCACCGAAATATCGGAAATGCCGCAGGCAGAACAGTTTATTACAGAAGATGAACTCAATGAAGCTTTTGCAGATCATGGAAGCGGCTTTGAGGGCGGTAAAGCGAGAATCTACGATTATTTTACTTCCGATCATACCACCAAAGATAAAATCGCTTTTCTGAAGAACGAATACGGTATTGGAGGTCATTCTCATGCTTTCTCCGGTGCTGTCGGAAGTGATGAATCACATGATGACAAAGGGATTCGATTCAAAAAATCAGACTGCTATGATGTACAAATTTCATGGCAGAACGCAGTAAAGCGAATTGAAGATCTCATCAAAAAAGACCGTTATCTGACACCGACAGAAAAGCTGGCGCATACGGCACTAAAAACTGTTGGCGATGCGTATAACACCGTCAAGCATGACCACCCCAATGCCATTGTTCTGTATCAGGTTGGTGATTTCTTTGAGATGTATGGCGAGGATGCAAAAATTGCCGCCGAAAAGCTCGATCTGTATCTGACAAGCCGCAATCTTCCTGACATCGGACGTGTCGATATGTGCGGTATTCCGTCTCACCGTTTGGAACAGAGCGCAGAAAAACTGCGTGAGGGTTATCCCATAACCATATGTGCCGATACAGACAGCGGCAGAAATGTATATTCGCTTGACAAGCTGCAGGCAGATACTCCCGCAATAGAAGAATCTGTTTCCGCACAGAAAACTGAACTGACTCAAGCGGATATTGATACTGCTTTGCAGGCATGGAACGGTGACATTGAAAGCAAACGTGCGGTTGTTCGGTATATGAAAGAACACGGACGCGAGAAAGATACCGCAAAATGGCTGTCCCGCGAATACGGCGGCAAAGAAGATGAACCGCTTCATATCACACTTTCAGGAATGGATATTGATATGGAGATGTCCTGGGCAAAGGTGCAGCGGCGCATTGCCCAGCTCATCAAGGAAGAACGATTCTATACCCCTGAAGAATATGACCGCATGGATGATGTTGACCCTGTTGTAATCCGCGAAAATCTTGCGGCAAGAGGTATTGTAAACGGTGAGCTTGTTAATCCCGAAGCACTTGAAAACGATCCCTTCATTCGTATGGTGGAAGCAGATGCAGAACGCATTGCACAGGAGGAAAGCTCTCATGCTGAAACATCGCCCAACGCAGATACCCCAAAGCTGCCGTACAATGTCGGAGATACTGTTTATCTTGATGATACCGCTTTTGAAATAACTGAAATTGGCGAACATGATGTACAGCTCCGTGACCCAACGCTGGCATATCCGATTTTTCGTTCGGAGAACAAGGCACTATTTGAAAAGATGCTGGAACAGGATACCCGTAACGGAGGTATTACCGAATATTTACCCGCAGAACTTGACATTACGGACACAGACCTACAGGAAGTTTTAACTGGTGAAGGTGGTTTGCTGACACAGCGAGATAAAGAAATCATTTCAGGATGGTTTCGGGCAGGCGATACCAATACGGGAGTAAGTCAAAAGTTATCCGAAATATTTGCCGGAATGTCTGAGTCTATGACCATGCCCGGCGGCGAGACGGCAGATTACCGTACTACTACTATTGGATTGGAAATCGAAATTCAAGACAAGTACAGTCTGCCGTTTTCATTTAATTGGCGTGAGGTATCACCTGTTCTTCGTGCAATGTATGAGCAGGAACGGGATGGATTCTTTCATGAACCTGTACAGCGTGAACCAGTGACTTTGGAAGGGGTTCCCGCATATAAAGTAGGTGATCCCGTAGTTGTTCCATATCATGACCGTGATATTAAAGGAACAATCGGTTATGTAGGAGATAAGAGTGTCCGTATAGATACCGGACCCTATAGCTGGAGTAATAAAACCATAAATCGGGAAATCTTTGATGATCTCATAAGGCATGATGAGCGTAATTCGCATCTTTTCCTGCCCGAAATTCCCGAAGTGAATGATACGTTCCAGCCGAATATCACCACAGAGACCGTAGGATTCTATCCAGCCGAAGAAAACCGTATGCCCTATGATGTAGTCATAGAAAGACTTCGTGTTGAAGAACCGGAGCATACGCCCCCATCGCAGACACAAGATGAGCAGGATTCGCCCGATGATGTGTCGGAGGAAGAACTGAACGACCATCCCGTTTCCGTACAAATCGGCGGTGAGTGGCAGACATTTCCGAATACTGCCGCAGCAGAGGAAGCCATATATGAAGAATCCAAAGCGCAGAAACGGGCAAACGCACAAAACTTCCGTATCACCGACGATCATCTCGGTGAGGGTGGTGCAAAGACAAAATTCCGTATGAACATGGATGCAATCAATCTGCTGAAAGAGCTTGAATTTGATGACAGACAAGCAACACCGGAAGAACAAAGTGTACTTTCAAAGTACGTTGGCTGGGGTGGACTTGCGGATGCGTTCGATGAAACTAAAGATAACTGGAAAAACGAGTTTGTCGAACTGTATGAAGCACTTTCTCCCGATGAATATGCTGCTGCCTGTGCTTCTACCCTGAACGCTCACTATACCTCCCCGACGGTTATCAAAGCCATATATGAAGCTGTAGGCAATATGGGATTCAAAACGGGCAATATATTGGAACCGTCAATGGGTGTCGGCAATTTCTTCGGTATGCTTCCCGACAACATGACGGGAAGTAAACTATATGGCGTAGAACTGGACAGTATCACGGGACGAATCGCAAAGCAGCTTTATCCAAAAGCAGATATTACAGTAGCCGGATTTGAGACTACCGACCGCCGTGATTTCTATGATCTTGCCATCGGCAATGTACCTTTCGGGCAATATAAAGTCAATGACCGAGCTTACAACAAGCTCGGCTTTTCCATTCATGATTACTTTTTTGCGAAAGCTCTCGATCAGGTGCGTCCGGGCGGTGTGGTAGCCTTTATCACGTCACGCTATACGATGGATAAGGAATCTCCCGATGTCCGCAAATATATCGCACAGAGAGCCGAACTGCTCGGTGCGATCAGATTGCCCAACAATGCTTTTAAGGTAAATGCGAGCACAGAGGTTGTATCGGACATTCTGTTTCTGCAGAAGCGTGACCGCCCCATTGAAATAGAACCCGATTGGGTACACCTTGGATTCAATGAGGACAATTTCGGAATCAACCAATATTTTGTCGATCATCCCGAAATGATTCTCGGCAGACAGACCTCCGAAAGTACGCAATACGGAAAACAGGACTTTACCGTTGCGCCCATCGAAGGCTTGGAGCTTGCCGATCAGCTCAGTGATGCCATTAAGTATATTCGCGGTACTTACACCGAAGCGGAACTGCCCGATCTCGGTGAAGGAGAATCAATAGACACATCCATTCCCGCTGACCCGAACGTAAAGAATTTCAGCTACACGGTTGTGGATGGAGATGTGTATTACCGTGAAAACTCCCGCATGGTCAAACCCGATCTAAATGAAACGGCGAAAGATCGTGTCAGAGGTATGGTGGAACTGCGGGATTGTGTGCAGAAGCTCATCGATCAGCAGATGGACGGTTTTGCGTCTGACGATACCATCCGACAGACACAGAGCGAACTGAACACCCTTTACGATGATTTTACCGCAAAGTACGGTCTAATCAACAGCCGAGGAAATGCACTTGCCTTTGTCGATGACAGCTCCTATTATCTGCTTTGCTCCCTTGAAGTCCTTGACGAAGATCAGAACTTGAAACGCAAGGCAGATATGTTCACCAAACGTACCATCAAGCCGCATGAAGTTGTGACCTCCGTTGATACTGCCGCAGAAGCGTTAGCACTTTCCATTTCCGAAAAAGCCTGTGTAGACATGGGATATATGTCCGAACTGACAGGCAAAACCGAGGAAGATCTCGCAAGTGAGCTTCACGGCGTAATCTTCCGATTGCCGGAACATCCCGACACCTTTGTTCCCGCCGATGAATATCTTTCAGGCAATGTCAGAGAGAAACTGCGGACAGCGGAAAACTATGCAGCCAATGATCCCAAATTCTCCGTCAATGTGGAAGCACTCCGTGCGGCACAGCCGAAAGACCTTGACGCATCGGAAATCGAAGTGCGGCTTGGTGCAACATGGATTGACAAAGACACCATTCGTGATTTTATGTGGGAGACCTTTGAAACGCCGTATTATCTGCGCCGGACGATGGATGTGAACTATTCGCAGTTTACGGCAGAATGGAACATCACAGGCAAGTCACAGCCTTCCTACAGTGATGTAAACGCCTATATGACCTTCGGTACGGAAAGAGCCAATGCGTATAAGATTCTGGAGGATACGCTCAATCTGCGTGACGTCAGAATCTATGATACCGTAACCGATCCCGATGGAAGAGAACGTCGTGTACTCAACTCAAAAGAAACCACTCTCGCACAGCAGAAACAGCAGGCAATCAAAGACGCTTTTCAGGATTGGATATGGCGTGATCCCGACAGACGGCAGGAGCTTGTGGGAAGGTATAACGAGCTGTTCAACTCCAACCGTCCGAGAGAATACGATGGAAGCCATATCACATTCAGCGGTATGAATCCCGAAATAAAACTCCGTGAACACCAGCTTAATGCAGTCGCACACATTCTGTACGGCGGCAATACACTCCTTGCACACGAGGTTGGCGCAGGCAAGACCTTCGAGATGATCGCCGCCGCAATGGAGAGTAAACGCCTTGGCTTATGCCAGAAACCGATCTTTGTTGTTCCCAATCATCTGACCGAACAATGGGCAAGTGAATTTCTCCGCTTGTATCCTTCAGCCAATATCCTTGCAGCAACAAAAAAGGATTTTGAGCCGAAGAACCGCAAAAAATTCTGCGCCCGTATTGCAACGGGTGATTATGATGCAATCATCATCGGTCACAGCCAGTTTGAGCGAATCCCCGTATCTCAGGAGCGACAGGAACGACTGCTGCAGGAGCAGATCGCGGAAATCGAAGAAGGTCTGGAAGAACTGAAAGCCAGCCGTGCGGAACGCTTTACAATTAAATCCTTGGAGCGAACCAAAAAGAGCCTTGAAACAAGACTTGAAAAGCTGCAGGATTCAAGCCGCAAAGATGATGTTATCACCTTTGAACAGCTTGGTGTTGACCGCCTGTATGTGGACGAAGCTCATGCGTTCAAAAATTTGTTCCTCTATACAAAAATGCGGAATGTTGCAGGACTTTCCACCACCGATGCACAGAAATCTTCCGATATGCTTCTGAAATGCCGATATATTGACGAGGTTACTGACAACAAAGGCATTGTGTTCGCAACGGGTACGCCCGTATCGAACAGCATGACCGAGCTTTACACCATGATGCGTTATCTGCAGCATGATACCATTCGGAATAAAGGTCTTGCTCATTTCGACTGTTGGGCATCCACATTCGGAGAAACCACAACGGCGATAGAGCTTGCCCCCGAAGGTACAGGGTATCGGGCAAGAACGAGGTTTGCTAAATTCTTTAATCTGCCCGAACTCATGAATCTATTCAAAGAAGCGGCAGACATCAAGACCGCCGATCAGCTCAATTTGCCAACACCTACGCCGATCTATCACAATATTGTGGCACAGCCGACCGAAATACAGCAGGCAATGGTACAGGAACTCTCTGAAAGAGCTGCTGCCGTTCATACGGGTACGGTCGATCCATCCGTTGACAATATGCTCCGCATTACTTCCGACGGACGAAAGCTCGGTCTTGACCAGCGTGTAATCAATCCGAATCTGCCAGATAATCCTATGAGCAAAGTCAATATGTGTGTTGACAACATTCATCGTATATGGGACGAAGGACAGGCTGACAAGCTGACACAGCTCGTTTTCTGCGACCTTTCCACACCGAAGAATGCCGCACCCGAAAGAAAAGCGGCAAAAGCTGCGGCAGGAAATCTTGACAGTCCCGAACTTCATGCGCTGGAACAGCTCGCTGAGAAAGATGCAGGCAAAGAGGATTCGCCGTTCACTGTCTATGAGGACATCCGTGATAAACTTGTTCAGAGAGGAATCCCACGGGAACAAATCGCCTTTATTCATGAAGCCAATAC
>CAZPPN010000015.1:11165-15172 GCA_964588425.1 uncultured Ruminococcus sp.
ATCATGACAAGCAAATCTCCTGTGCGAAGCTGTGAAGATATTGATGAAACCGCACTTTCCTATGCTGAGATCAAGGCACTCTGTGCCGGAGATGAACGTATCAAGGAAAAGATGGACTTGGATGTAGATGTAGCGAGGCTGAAGCTAATGAAAGCCAATCATCAGAGCCAGCAGTACCGATTGGAAGATAATCTTCTGCGATTTTATCCCGAACAGATTGAGCAGAACAAGGGATTTATTGCAGGCTTTGAAGCGGATATGAAAACGCTGACAGAGCATCCTCACCCGACAGACGGTTTTGCAGGAATGACCGTTCGCAACGATTTTCTGATCGATAAGGAAAACGCAGGTGCGGCACTTGTGGATGCGTTCAAAGATGTGAAAGGACTTGAACCTGTGCCGATTGGCAGTTACCGAGGCTTTCAGATGTCGCTTACACTTGAAGATTTCGGACGGGACTATATTCTAACCCTTAAAGGCAAAATGACGCACCGTGTATCGCTCGGCAAAGATCCGCGCGGTAATCTTACCCGTATCGACAATGTGCTGAACAACATTCCCGAACGCTTGAAAACCGTACAGACAAAGCTCGACAGCCTATATGCACAGATGGAAACCGCCAAAGCGGAGCTTGGAAAACCGTTCCCGCAGGAAGAAGAACTGCGTGTGAAGTCTGCAAGGCTTACGGAACTAAATATCGCTCTGAACATTGATGAGCGTACACCGATGGAACAGATGGCAGACGATGTACCGAGAACCGCTATTGCAAAAAACTCACGCTCGTCCGTTTTGCAGAAGCTCCATTCCTACAAAGAGGAAAGCAAACCGGAACCGACCAAACATCCCCAAAAGCAGAAGGAGGTACGCTGATGAACAATGAAGAATTGAATACCGAACTGTATAAGAAATTATTTGCCGAACAGGAGAATTTCAAAGGGTGGCTGCTCTCACAGCCGCCCACCGAGATTCTGAATCACGCCTATGAATACGTGATGAAGGAAGATATTTTACTTGCGTTGGAATTCCACGATCTCACCGATGAGCAGGCGAAAGCGTTGTTATCTTCACCGTCACCGCTTGAAGATATATATCAAGAACTCGATAAAACCGAAAGCGGACTCATGGATACCGTTCGGGATTGTATCGAATCCAGAGCCAACATCTTAATTGAAAGACAGAAAGAAGAAATGCTGCATACGCCCGTTTATAAATTCAATGCGGCGTATGCAAGAGAACACGGAGAGATAGACGCATACCGTGCTTCCAACAAAGCCAACGTAGAGTGCAGATACTCCATTGAAGCGGCAATCAAAGACCATTACAGCGATAACCGTCTTGATGTTTCCTGTGCAAAAGATATCATCGCCGCATACGGCATAGATCGTGTGCAGACGGTCTTGGCATCCACCATCCGTGCCGCAGATTGGGACGGACGTATTTCTGACAGCAACAAGGCTTGGGCGAAAAGTTATCCAATACCGGATGGCAGCACGATTGAATATCATGTCAATGGATGTCACCGAGGTCTGACCGATCTATTCTGTACCGCAGTACGAAAAGAAGCGGAAAGACTTGCAGAGCGTAAACCGTCAGTTCTCAAAAAGCTCAACCATCTCAAAGCGGATGATGTCGCTGTTCCGACACACAAGCCGAAGGAGGTATTACGCTGATATGGCAATGAAACGACGACCGATAGAAATAAAGTTTCATGTAACGCCCGAGGAACGTGATCTCATTGAAAAGAAGATGGAACAAATCGGCACATCCTGTATGGCTTCCTATCTTCGCAAAATGGCTCTGGACGGTTATGTGGTAAAACTCGATCTTCCCGAACTTCGGGAGATGGTATTGCTGCTTCGACGTTCAAGCAATAACCTCAATCAGATCACCAAGAGAGTAAATTCCACCAACCGTTTGTATGATACCGATTTGAAGGATATGATGCAAACACAAGAGAAGCTGTGGGAAGCGGCGAACGAAATACTTTCACGGCTTGCGTCCATCGGCTGATGATTACTCCGTGACATCGTTGCAGCGGAAATGTGAATACGGTAAAATATATCTGCAATGATTGGAGGGTTTGAGATGAGATTTATGTTAAAGTTGTTGTTCGCGCCTGTGATCGCCGTGCTTGCCGTTTTTATTTGGCTCTGTGCTTTAATGCTCCGGCTCTCGGCATGGGTATTCGGGATTATCGGCACGATACTCGGTATTCTCGGAATTGCGGTTCTGATTCTCGATAACGTGGTAAACGGGATTATCATTTTGATCTTCGCATTCCTTGTAAGTCCAATAGGTTTGCCAATGATGGCGGCATGGATGATCGGACTGCTGCAGCGATTCCGCTATTTCATACAGGATGCAATTTACGGTTGATACGAAACAGGTTCAGCTTCGGCTGTACCTGTTTTTACATACAGGAGGTGAGGTGTCATAGCTACTACGCGAATTATTCCCATGCACGTCAACAAGGGAAAAACACTTGCTCAATGCTTATCCGACAGAATTGATTACGGAAAAAATCCCGACAAAACAAAAGAAAGCGAACTCATTTCCTCATACGCTTGTGATCCTCGCACAGCCGATGCGGAATTTTTATTATCCAAACGACAGTATGAGCAGATCACGGGGCGGCAGGAGAGGAACAGCGTAATTGCTTATCAGGTGCGCCAATCCTTCAAACCGGGAGAAGTAACGCCGGAGGAAGCGAACCGGATCGGTTATGATTTCGCTTCCCGTTTTCTCAAAGGCAAACACGCCTTTATTGTCTGCACCCATACAGATAAAGCTCATATTCATAATCATATTTACTGGAACTCCACCACACTCGACTGCACAAGAAAATTCCGAAACTTTTGGGATTCCACCAAAGCTGTCGCACGGCTGAGTGATCTTGTCTGTACTGAGCATCAACTGTCTGTCATTACCGAACCGCAGAAGCGCGGCAAGAGCTACAACAAATGGCTGGGGAATCGTGCGAAGCCGTCTCATCGTGAGAGTCTGCGGACAGCCATAGATACGGCACTTGCAAAGAAGCCGCATGAATTTGAAGCTTTTCTCTCTCTGCTTGAAGCGGATGGCTTCACGTTCAAAAAAGGAAAACACCTGACGATCTGCCACAAGGATTTCAAACAGAATGTGCGAATGAATTCCCTTGGAGAAGGGTACACGGAGGACGATCTCCGAGCTGTTATAACGGGTCAGAAAACGCATACACCGAAAAAGCGCAGAGCATCGAATGTGAGTGATCGACCGAGAACCATCATCGACATTCAGGCAAAACTTGCAGATGGAAAGGGCGAAGCATACCGCCGCTGGGCAACGGTTGAGAATCTGAAACGTATGGCTAAAACGAAGCTCTATATGGATGAGCATAATCTTGACTACGATCAGCTTTCTTCCCGTAAAGAGGAATTGTCCGCAAAGGAACGGGAGCTGTCCGCAAGAATTGACACCGCACAAAAACGACTTGCTGAGATCAATGTGCTGAAAACGCATATCGTAAATTACTCAAAGACAAAGGATATATATGTCGGATACAAGAAGTCCGGCTATTCAAAAAAATATCTTGCCGAGCATGAATCCGATATCATCATTCATAAAGCGGCGAAAAAGGCTTTTGACGAATTGGGCGTAAAAAAGCTGCCAACAGTAAAGAGTCTGCAAGTAGAATTTGCCGAGTTGTTGACAGAGAAAAAGGAAGCATATGCGGATTTGAAGAAGCTGCGTGACGAGCTGCGGGAGCTGTCCGTCCACAAAGCCAACTATGAGGAACTGCGCGATCTGGAAGCAAACGACAGGCAAAAAGAAAAGGAGCACGGCCGTGAATAACGGTCATGCTCCCAAAGCGTCGGCACATGAAATGTGGCGATGCGCAGCCGCAGATTTATCTGCGTTAAAGGGGTTCGGGGATGTTGCCCTGACAAGTTTTCGGTCGGTCTCCGCTATCGGCGGAGATCGGCTGAAAAGCATCAAGGCGCCTTGATGCATTGCTTGCCAAGTATGTT
>CAZPPN010000016.1:0-6097 GCA_964588425.1 uncultured Ruminococcus sp.
GCCACGCCGCGGCATATGCAGTCCTCTCGTTCAGAACAGCATATCTGAAAACACATTATCCCAGAGAATACGAGAGCGCACTGCTCACATCCGTGATGTCATCCACCGATAAACTCGCGGAGTATATAGCTGACTGCGCCAAACAGAAAATAAAAATCCTCCCGCCCGACGTGAACAGAAGCTATTCTTCATTCCACGTAGAGGGAGACTCAATCAGATTCGGTCTGGCTGCGCTGAAAAACGTAAGCAGTATGTTCGTTGAGCAGATCATCTCCGAACGTCTTGCGCGCGGCGAATTTGAGGATTTCGATAATTTCATCGACCGTACATCTGAGATCGGAATGAACAAAAGACAGCTCGAGGTTCTCATCAAATCGGGGGCGCTCGATTCGCTGGGTGTTCCGAGAAGCCGTCTCCTCGCCGTTTATGAAGATGTCCTCGATAAGAATAATTCCGCGCCGTCAGCCGTTATTGACGGACAGATCGGACTGTTCGACCTCGCTCCAAAAACAGAAGCACCGCTGAAAACAAGAATCGAGTTTCCGCAGATTGCTGAATTTTCGTCAAGGGAAAAGCTGTCGCTCGAGAAAGAAAGTTGCGGTCTGTATCTCTCAGGCCATATTCTCGATGACTACAAGATACACGAATCGAAAATAACACCGAACAGAATATCGGATATCAGAGCATCGTTCAGGGATGACGAAATGCCCGACGATGACGGAGCATCCGAGGTGATTGTTCAGACAGAGGAAGATATACCCGTTTTCGAAGATAAAAGTAAGGTGACAGTAACAGGGATCATCACCAAGCGTACCAACAAGCAGACGAAGAATGGCGATCAGATGGCTTTTGTCAATCTTGAAGACCGTACATCAAATGTCGAGCTGCTTGTTTTCCCGAAGATTCTCGCAAAATACGGACATCTGCTTGTTGTGGATTCTGTCATAGCGGCAAGAGGCAGACTGAGCGTCAGGGAAGATGAGGATGTGAAAATCCTGATTGATGCCGTTGTTCCGCTGATTCCCGACAGCGAGAAGGATATGATCGAATCCGCAGATTCACTTGCTGACGTAAAAGAAAATCCGGCAAAGGATACAGCAAAAAATAAAGCATCAAACGAGCCGCGGCAGAACCACGAACAGATCCGAAAATCAGTCGAAGCTCCCGCTGTGATAAGAAAAATATTTCTCCGCACTCCGGGGGGGGAGTCCGATGAATACAGACGCTCGAGAGCAGTTTGTGAAATATTCGACGGAGCTGTGCAGGCGGTCTTCTATTGTTCCGACACAAATGAGTATCTCCCGGACAGGATCATGATTAATCCGACTGCGTTTGTGCTTGCGGAGCTGAGAGAGATCCTCGGGGAAGAAAACGTGGTTGTGAGATGAAAATTAACAGTATAACACAAAAAATCAGACTGTGTTAATACCGGATTCAAAAATTAAGAGTATAATTAAGCCAAACCAAGAAATTAAAGCAACGAAAGGTCAGATTCCAGATGAATCAGAATGGCAGCGCCCGCGTGAACTGGGGACTTGAAGTTCTCCGCGTTCTCGGAATAATCGCTAAAGTCCTGCTCAGAATTTTTTCGTATTTTCTGAATATAATTCTGACAGTTCTTCTGATAGGATTGATCACGGGAATTATCGTAGGAACAGTATTTATCATTTATATAAATAACTACCTTGATCTCGAGATAGATCCGAATACAATAGTAGCGGTCAACCGTGACTCCCTGACACGTATCTATTATATGGATTATGAAACTGAGGAAGACCGCATAAACAGAAACGGCACCGAAGTCGAGATAGAAGATCAGCGTCTCTACGGCGGTGACAGTACGATCGCCGTGTCGTACAGCCAGCTTCCCGAAAATCTTATTAACGCTTATATAGCTATCGAAGATCACCGCTTTATGGAGCATAACGGCGTTGACTGGATTACAACGGGTAAAGCCGTGTTCAAGTTCTTCTTCGGCGGTGACGGTGGCGGATCGACTATCACGCAGCAGCTTATCAAGAATATAACCGGTGAAAACGAAGTAACGATCCAGCGAAAAGTAGAAGAAATTTTCCGCGCGATCAACCTTGAAAAGGTAAAGAGCAAGGAAGAGATTCTCGAAGCGTACATGAACATCATCTACCTCGGCAATAACTGCTACGGTGTTCAGGCGGCGTCTAACTTCTATTTCGGCAAGGATGTGTCTGAACTTTCACTCGTCGAATGCGCTGCACTTGCCGCAATCGTAAAGAACCCGTCACAGTACGAACCGAAATACCATGACGAAGACAGAATCGTTACCGTAAACGGAGAGGAAATACTCCGTGAAGGCAATAAATCAAGACGCTGGGACGTTCTCTGGTGTATGTGGGAAAAATGCGGTTTCATTACCGAGGCTGAATACAATGCCGCGATTGAAGAAGAACTTGTAATCGTTTCCCATAACGAGGAAGAGGAAGAAAAGCTCGGAGAGGGCATGACCCTTTACAGTTGGTATACCGAATCCCTCATTACACAGCTCACATATGATTTTATGGAGCTGTACGGAATCGAATATACAGCGGCGAGCCAGATGGTGTTCAACAGCGGACTCAAGATTGTAATTCCCATGGATCCCAAAGTACAGGATACACTCGAGATGGTATATGAAAACGACGCCGAGTATTTCCCCTCGACAGGTAAGGGACTCCAGCCGCAGTCAGCATGTGTTGTAACAGATCCCAATACCAATGATGTTCTCGGAATCGTCGGCGGAAGAGGAGAGAAAACCATCAACAGAGGTACAAACCGAGCATCAAGCTCCAAGCGTCCCCCGGGTTCGTCAATCAAGCCACTTTCCGTGTATGCTCCCGCACTTGAAGCAGGTATCATTACCTACGGTTCGGTGGTTGACGATACTCCCGTAATGTTCAATGAAGATGTACTCGTCGAGGCAACAGATACAACCGAAGCTGTAATCGAATATACACCCTATCCGCAGAACTATCCCGTTGTATACAAGGGTCTTACAACAATCAACAGCGCCGTTACACGATCTGTCAACACAGTCGCAATGAAGGTGCTTCAGATGATCGGCGTTGACTATTCGTTCGATTTCATGAAGAACGAGCTCGGTTTCGACAGCCTGATCGACAGCGTAACGAAATCCAACGGTGAAATTCTCACAGACCGTGGTCTTGCGGCGCTTGCTCTCGGACAGCCGAACTACGGTGTAACTCTGCTTGAGATGACATCCGCATATTCAATTTTCCCGAATAACGGTATTTACAGCGAGCCGAAGCTCTACCTTTATGTAAAGGATGCAGACGGCAAGACACTTATCGACAAGACCAATGAAGATGTAAATATCGTAATCAGCGAAGAAACCGCGTCAATTATGACTATCATGTTGCAGAAAGTTATGAACGAAGGTACCGGTACAGCCGCAACAATCCGTAATTCTGTTGATACCGCAGGTAAAACAGGTACAACGAGCGCGGACTTTGACAGATATTTCGTAGGATATACCCCTTACTACGTATGCGGCGTATGGACAGGCTACGACATGAACCAGTCGCTCAGTTCATTCGTTCAGAACCCGTCTCTCGCAGTCCGGGATAAGATTATGAATATCCTGCACGAAGATATTATCGCTCAGGCAGCAGAAGGTACAGCATCGCTCAAGACGTTTGAAACAGCGCCCGGCGTTGTACAGGCTACTTACTGTAAAGATTCCGGACTGCTTTGTACGGATGCCTGTGCGCTCGACCCGAGAGGATACCGTGCTGAGACCGGATACTTCACAAGAGAATCAGTACCTACCGATTACTGTGATACTCACGTTGTGGTTCTCCGCGATACTTCAACAGGTCTTATCGCAAGTGACGACTGTAATCCTGCGAACTGTCAGAGTGTTGCTCTCATCCGTGTTGAGGATAGAAGCTTCCCGGTACAGATCTTTGTTGAGGATGCTCAGTATGTCTACCGCGAGATGCCCGATGACGTCAAGCCCGGCGGCTGGTGGGGAGATCCTTTCTTCATCAATATGCTCAGAGAAGGCGAATTCTGCGGCACATCATATGCGGAAACACCGTATAACGCATATTGCTATAAGCATTGCGACTACCGTCCGTGGGGAGGAAATCCGCCTGCCGAATACAGCGGTTACACTCCACCGGATAAAGAAACATCAGTTGATACCGATAATATTCCCGATGAATCGTCACCGGATGACAATTTCTCTGAAGACGACATCTATGATGATGAAGCCTACGATGACAAGGATTCAGACGAAGAGAATCTTGATCTCTGGGGAGAAGAAGACGATGATTTCTGGAACAACTGGTTCTCGCGGCTGAATTGACTGTAAAGACAATAATATTACTGAAAATCACCTCATATAATGCTGTGGGGTGATTTTTTTGTTGTTCAGAAGATTTTGTTCAAATGTCTGTACTGAAATCGGCTTGATAGGTAAGAATCTTCCGCTTATCTGTGTCTCTGCTTTGCTTTGCTGTACAGGCGGTATTTTGCTTTGGGTCAACGCCGGCAGTGCAGTTTACATAGCGAGAAATATCGTATCCCGCAGCGGCTCAATTACTTTGATCTTTCTTGTAAGCTGCGCTTCATACTGCCTGCACGGAGTTCTCATGGCAATCCTTTATCTGTATTCGAAAAACAGGATGATGAATCCTCAAAAAGCCTTTGCAGCGTTTTTTCTGACCGCTGTTTCGTTTATATTCCATTTGATGTGGTATGTCATTCGATTTTGTACAATACTTACAATTTTTTCTTTGATCCCGCTTGTGATTTCGGCTCTGATGCTTATTGCAAATTTATTTTCGACAAGAATACACCAAGCTGTTTATTGCATTTTGAACATCGTGTTGCTCGTAATAACAGCTTATTTTGGTGTTTTTGCTGTATTGTTTATATTGCCGCATTGATATTAAAAAAACTGCCGATTCTATTGACTTTTTTGATTATATAATGTATAATGAATACGATCTTACAAAAACTATTGGAGGTAAAAATGAAAAAGATCAGAATTATTGCTCTTGCAATTGCTATGGTTATGCTCTGCATGACACTCGCAGCGTGCAACAGCTCTCCCAAGGTAGCCGTTACATTTACACTTTCTATTGTAAACGGTGAAGAAGTTTATCTCGACAACTACTCCTACACAGTAGAAGGCACAGAAGCTGAACCGCCGACAGTTCTTCAGGCAGTTCGTGAAGCATGCCAGATGGTTGAAATCGCAACAGAAGCTGATGATGCAGGTCTCAGTCTCGGTTCTCTCACATACGACGGAGTTACTTATGAAAACATGAGCAGCGACGGCGAGAACATCTATGCATGGGTTTACACAGTAAACGGTCAGGATGCACCCGGCAGAGCAGGTCAGACGCTCGTTCAGGAAGGTTGGCACATCGAGTATTCACTTTTCACAACACCTATTGAACAGCAGGAATTTTCCGATCCTGAATAATATTTGATAAATATAAAAATCCGCGGTATTTCGGTATTGCGGATTTTTTTGTCTGAATAAAAAAGTACACCGGACTCCCGTTTTGAATGAATCCGGTGTTTCGTTTGAAGAGTTAAATATCTGATATTCCGGTATCAGTCGAAGTATGCCTCAAGTGTTGCATCGATTGAGCTTGCGAGCTGAGCGGAAACTCTCTTTTCCATTGAGGAGTAAAGACCGTTCTGAACCGCTGCCTGCCAAGCTGCGCCGATTGCGTCGAGGTTGAATGCGTAAACTGTTTCGTAAATTCTACTGTCGAGCATAGAGCGGATTACGTCAGCCGAGTTCTTGTCGCGCGCACCCTTACCAACAACGGCACGGTTGATGTAGTCTTCGATGATGTAGTCGTAAGCATAAGCCGCGAGAGCTGTCATGAGAGTGGATATCTTTTCTACTTCGACTATATCAGATGCTACAATAAGAGTACTGGGGTTTCTTACATGGACTTTGATTTCTGTGTTTTCTTCGAGAGACGGCCATAAGATAACACCGTAATCGTCTTCCTTGTCACGGAGAGGACGGAATGCGCCGATGAGCTGTGCATTGAAGAGAGCCTTGTCAGACTTGAATGTTGTCTGAGAATCGTTTGCG
>CAZPPN010000016.1:6107-13945 GCA_964588425.1 uncultured Ruminococcus sp.
TTCGGATTCGAACCAGAACTTTCTTGTCATGTCACCGATCGCCATGAGAGTTTCGTTTGACATATTGGATTTGAAAGTCTGTTCGTTGTCATCCCAGTAAATAATGTCCTGACCGGATGCGAGAATCGGGGAAACGTATCTGAGCTCACGACCTACAAGACCGACAATGTCAATACCTTCCTGATACTGACCGTCACCGTTTTCATCGGAAGCAACGGTTTCCATCATGTTGTACATTGCGTCGAGCGTCCATTTGCCTTCTTTGTAGAGATCGTAGGGAGATGTTGTGATCTGATTGTTTGTAAGAAGAGCACCGTTGTAGAAGAGAACGGAGCAGGATTCGTAATGGCTGAAGGAAATATCGGAGAGACAGTAGAATAACTTGTCGTTGATTGTGAATGTTTCTCTTGCACCCTTGTCCCAGAATGGCATATCGAGATCAATCTGAAGTTCCTGAAGGGGAAGTGCGAGACCGTTGTTGATGTAGCCGCCCGCACCGTCGATAAGGAGAATACCTGCAGAATAATCACGTGTGCCGGCTGTGATGCTGTTCTGGAGTGAGCTGCCGCCGCTTACATCATGTGTAACGATCGAAGCATTGTACTTGTCACCGACTGCAATGACTCTGTTGTAGAGGTCATCGTTGAATTCGTCACCGGTGATTTCTTCCATTGTCATATATTCAACAACACCGTTCATGTCACCGAGATCGCCGTAACCGCCCGCAATGTTGAATACCCAACCGTCAAAGTCACTGGCTGCCATA
This sequence comes from uncultured Ruminococcus sp., assembly GCA_964588425.1. Classification (GTDB taxonomy): domain Bacteria; phylum Bacillota; class Clostridia; order Oscillospirales; family CAG-272; genus UMGS1696. The sequence continues at coordinate 6,874 of CAZPPN010000016.1, forward strand.
TCATTGTAATAGGTGGTTGACGAATCGTTTACATACTGTGACTGGGAACTTTCCGAACCCGATGCATTGTCGGAAGATTCATCCTGACTGTTGTTTGAGCACGCCGTGAAGGAAGAAGCGAGCATCAGACCTGCAAGAATCATGGAGAGGAGCTTAGTTTTCTTCATTTGTTTTTTCTCCTTGGAAAATGATAGTTTTTCAAAACAGAACGAATAAAATCCGACAATGTCGAATGTGCATAAAATTAATTATAAAATGTTGTAAAAGATGAACACGACACTATTCTGACCATTCGTTTATGCGTTCATTATATCACATAAATTAAAATATTACAAGAGTTTTTTTTGCAAAATTCGGAATAAAATACATGATTACCTCTTGACAAGAATGAAACTAACTGGTATAATTCAATCAAGGCGTGCAAATTATACAAATCAGGGTATTTGTTGAAATCATGCCGCATACGGATAAAAATCCGGAAAAACAATTTTATGGAGGTTTTATGATGAAAAAATTATGGCTTTTAATGGCTGCCCTTATCGCAGGCTCTTCGCTCGCAGTACCGACAGCAGCGGCAGATTCGGGTGCGGATCTTCTTGAATCCGCTGACGTTTACATTACATTCGAAGACAACAGCATCGAAGATGTAAACCAGAATTACAATGTATTCTCCGACGGTGAAACACCCATCGTTGAAGGTAAATTCGGTACAGCCGGAAACGTAACAAGCGCAATCAACTTTATCACAGTTGAAAATCTCAAATTCGGAACTGACTCATTCACAGTAGCAACATGGCTCAAGATTGATGAACACAAAGGCGACCCCGTTCTCTTCGGCAACAAGGACTGGGATTCCGGAAGCAATGAAGGCTGGCTTCTCTGTGTTCAGAACGACAGCTTCAAGCTCAACGCAAACGTACTTGGCGGAAGCAGAACAGATACAACATATCCTTTCTCCACAGCCGCAATCGAAAGCAGCATGGGCGAATGGTATCACCTCGCCATTGCAGTTGACAGAGACGCTCAGACTTATACAGTATACATCAACGGTCTTCCTGTTTCCACAACCGACTTCAGTGACAAGAATCACGCAGGCGGTGCATGGGATGACACAACAAACCAGTATCACTTCAACATCGGTGAAGGCGGTAACGGTTTCTATAACATGACACAGACTCTCGTAGCTAACTACGACGAATTCGCAATCTTCAAGAAGTTACTTACAGAAGAACAGATTCAGTCCATCTATACATATGCTCCCGAAGGATATGAACCCGCTGTTCTCCAGGAAAAGGTTGACTATTCCGCTCCCCTCGTATTCGAATCCGATCCTGCAGAAGTTGTAAAGTCCGCTAACGTATACATCGACTTCGACGACGGTATCGTTGATTCCAGAGGCAGATACACAATCACACAGAACGGTGAAACTCCTCTCATCGAAGGTAAGTTCGGTCAGGCAGCTAACTTCAAGAACGCTGTAAACTATCTCACAATCAATAATTACTCACTCGGAACAGATTCCTATACAATTTCCGCATGGGTAAATCTCCACCTTATTGACGGTGACCCCGTTCTCTTCGGTAATAAGGACTGGGATTCCGGTTCTAACCCCGGTATCGTAATTGTTGCAAAAGAGGATCTCTTCCGTTACTCTGCAAACGCAGAAAGCGGAGCGAGAATTGACTCTGATTATCCGTTCTCAGGTTCTCCTATCACAGAAGCATATGATACATGGAACCACATTGCAGTTTCCGTAGACCGCGATGCACAGACAATCACAACGTACCTCAACGGCAGACAGTACGGTAAGCCTGTTGATTTCTCCGATAAGGGTCATGCAGGTCTCTCCTACGATGTAAATGTTTTCAACATCGGTGAAGACGGCGCAAGCAAGTACAACCAGGGCGAAGGTCTTGATTTCGATCTCGACGAATTCGCAATCTTCAAGAAGGCTCTCACAGCTGATGAAGTAGCTGCAGTTTATTCATACGAAAATCCCCTCACACCCGAAGAACCTGCAGCAGATGAACCTGAAACAGCTGCTGAAGAGGAAGAACCCGTAATCGAAGAAACAGAAGCACCCGCTGACGAAACAGAAGCTCCTGCCGATTCCGAACCTGTTGAAACAATCGAGGAAACAGAAACACCCGCTGACGATGCAGAAGCACCCGCTGATGATAAGGCTGAAGGCGGCAACACAGGCGTAATTGTCGGTGTAGTAGTTGCAGTAGTAGCAGTTGCAGCAGTAGTATGCGGCATTCTCGCAGCTAAGAAGAAAAAGAAATAAAATAGTCGATCATGCTGAACAGATAAAGGACTGATATTATGAAAAGAATATTTGCTTTGCTCATTGCTCTTTCAATGATAACAGCTTCTTTCATCTCCTGTTCTGACACACAAGACGAATCCGACATCGGTGCAGAAGATCAAAATTCTGCACCGATTTCAGATGAATCGGAAACTGAACCGGACGATGCCGGAGAAGCGGTAATATACGAACGTGTTGTACTCATCGGTGTCGACGGTGCCGGTGCGTTCTTCAAAGACACAGATACACCCAATATCGACAGAATATTCGAAAACGGGGCAGTAACTTACGAAATGCAGGCTTCAACTCCCTCTATCAGTGCTCAGTGCTGGGGCTCAATGCTTCTCGGCGTAACTCCCGAAGTCCACAGACTTACAAACTCGGTAGTCGGTGCATCGGAATACGGAGGCGGCGATGAATTCCCGAGTATTTTCAAAGTTGTACGCGATAAATATCCCAACGCTACGCTTGCATCTTTCTGCAACTGGAATCCTATTAATGTCGGAATCATTGAAAACGGTATCGGAGTTGACAAGCGAAGCGGAAGTGATGCTGAAGTTACCAAGCTCGTTTGTGATTTTGTTGCTGAAAACGATCCTAAACTCCTCTTCGTGCATTTTGATGAAGTTGACGGAGCAGGACACGGCACAGGCTACGGTACTCAAAGACATCTTGATCAGATCACCACATCTGACGGCTATATCGGACAGATCTACGATGCTTACGAAGCAAGAGGATTCATCGATGAAACTCTCTTTATCGTAACAGCAGACCACGGCGGAAGCGGTACAGGTCACGGCGGAGATACCCCCGGTGAAATGAACGTAATGTACGCTATCGCCGGCAAGAGTATCGAAAAGGGAACAATTGGTGAGATGGAAATCCGCGATAACGCTTCCATTATTCTCCACGCCCTCGGATGCGAACAGCCGGAAATATGGACAGCACGTATTCCCGACGGTGTTTTTGAAGGCGTAGAAGCCGGCGAAAGACCTGAGTACGTATTCGAAATCAAATACGATTATGAATACCGTACAGCAGAATCCACACCTACTCCTGCGGCTGACAGCGGCGAATATATTACCGATGTTTTCGGTGACAGAGTTCTTGCATATCTGCCTCTTGACAACGATTCCTCTGATGCAACAGGACAGATCACAACTACCGAAAACGGTAAGCTCTATTACGTAGACGGATTCTACGGAAACGCAGCAGAATTCGACGACGGATATATTTCCATCGCAGACTATGCTCCCGGAAAATCCAGCTTCACACTTTCCGCATGGATCAAGACAACAGCAAGCGTGGATGACCCGTCAATTTTCTCCAATAAGAACTGGAACAGCGGATCAAATCCCGGTTATATCCTCTCGCTCAGATCGGGCGATATCAAGTTCAATCTTGGAAACGGCAGCAGCAGAATGGACTCCGAATTCCCGCTTCCGAGAGATTTCTATGACGGATGGCTGCATATTCTTCTCTCCGTAGACCGCGAAAACGGTAAAATCGGATTCTCCTATGACTTCAATTCAATGGTCATTTATGACATTCCGTCAAATCTCAAGAATTCATCCTTCGATGCATTTGATGTTCTGAATATCGGTCAGGACGGCACAGGTTCGTATTCATCGAAACTCGCAGCTATTCTTGACGATATCGTTATCCTCGACGGCGCGGCGACCGAAGAAGATATTGCGGCTCTCAAGGGATACTACAATCTCGACTGAATAATCGGGCAATAAAAATACGGGAAGTTCAAATGTCTTTTAATTCGTCAAAATAAGTTTATTAAGTCTAATACGAAAGGTTCTTTGGTTGTCAAAAGCAATCGAGGAGCTTTTTGTTTTGCTTTGTTTTTTATTTTTTACGAGAATAAGAATATACCAAGACGATTTATGTAATTGGAGAGATTACTCTTAAAACAACTAAAGACTTGTAAAAAATTCAAAGATATGGTATAATTCTTTTACAGGGAAATATAAATTTTCGATTCAATTCAAGGGAAATATAGTAATCTGAGTAATTTATTGAAGTTATCCCTGTTGTTTTCTCAATTGCTTTGCCTTATGAGAAAATTATATAAGTAAGGAGATATTATTATGCGAAAGAAATTTTGTATTGCTGTTCTCTCGTTTATTTTGATTTTGATATTATGCTTACCGATATTTGCCGTAAAATTTGAAGATGTAGCAAGTGATTTTTGGGCAAGCAAAGAAATTTCTTGGGCTTTTGAGCGTGGGTTAATGATCGGAACATCAGCAACAACATTTAATCCGAACGGAAAAACTCAACGAGGTCAAATGGTTACGATTCTATATCGATATGCAGGTACACCGACTGTTGAGCAAGTTTCTGTATATTCAGATGTAACAAGTACTGATTGGTATTCAGATGCTACTATATGGGCATTTCAAAACAGAATAATGGAAGAGTCTCGTCTTGAATCTAATACAATGGATGCAGGAGAGCCGATCAGTCGTGCTGAGTTCTGCACAATGTTACTTATGTTTTCGATAAACAGTGGTACTTATGTTGCACCCTCTACGTTTGCCCCATTTACAGATACAGATGATGTAAGTGATACTATGAGTTGGGCAATTGAATGGGCATATTGTCACGGGATTGTAAATGGTACATCAGCGACTACATTTAGTCCACACGATACGTTAACAAGAGCAGCTGCGGCTGCAATGTTGTATCGTTATGAAAATTATGTAAATTCAAATTTACAACTTTCTGATGAGGAAAAAGCAAAAGAATTGTTTGAATATTATGCATGTCCTTTCCCAAAAATGATCGTAGAAATACTTGTAAATGTATATGGGTATAGTGAATTGACTGCTGAAAGAGCCGTTGAAGCCGCAATTGATACAGAGGCATGGAAACCTTTCGCAGTTTCAAAGGCTGAAGAATTTTTCTATTACATATCACCTAAACAACCGTCTGAATATGATATGGAGCAATATCTTGTAGCTTCTCTTGGCTTTGACTTTGATGTTGCTCAGTATGCGATTGAAGCTATGGATATTCCATCAAATTTTGTTCGTTCAGAAGAAGATACAAAAGATTGGGTATCGTTAGCTGAATTGGAAGATATGTTATTCTCCGTGAATGTCAGTTGCGGAACAATAAAACTCAATTATGTAACAAATCAAAATTATTATTTAACAGGGTTGCCAAGTGATATTTCCCAAGGAAAAACGTGTTATTTGGATTTTAATGGTGAGTCAATCGAGTGCATATTTTTTGATGACGATATTGCTGTTAGGTTTAATGAAATGCTCTATTTAAGTCAGTATGATTTGATTGATGTGGGTATTTTAGATTCAGATGGCGAAGTAACTAAAGCAATTAAAAATGGTGTTACGCAAGAACACATTTCAGTTGAAACTACTATATCGTTAGTTCAAGACGGTCAATCTGCCGGAACCGGAGTGACTATACCTAGTGAATCTGAATCAACTGGAAATCTTGTTTGGGTGCCCACAAATGGTGGAACAAAGTATCACAGCGATGCAGGATGCAGTAATATGATTGATCCCATTCATGTTTCTGTAGAAACGGCCATTGCCTATGGTTATAAAGCATGTGGAAGATGTCATTGATAAATTGTTTTGATTTATAAATGAAATACGGGAAGTTACCGAGACATTACGGCAGCTTCCCGCTGTTTTTTGTGAAAGTAAAAACAAAAAACCTCACAAACCGTACAGTCTGCGAGGATCTTTTGTTACTGGAGACAACTGGAATCGAACCAGTGACCCCTTGCATGTCAAGCCCGCCTGTCGGCGTAAAACACTTGCTTTTTCTTTGATTTCGGTATGCTATTATGATATTTTTGAGTTTTTGTATTTGCTTGTTGACCTTGTGTTGACCCTTACAGGCTCATTTCCTTTACCCTGCGGTAGAATGTGTTCGGCTTCAATCCAACCTCTTTCATTGCGGCGGTGGCGGTCATCTTGCCCCCTCGCCATTTCTTGCAAACCGCCGTGAATTTTTCTTCGTCAATGTCCACAGGCTTGCGCCCTTTGTATTTTCCCTCTCCTTTGGCAATCTCGATGCCCTCTCGCTGACGCTCCAAAATGTTTTCGCGTTCCAGTTCGGCAAGTGCGCCGAAAACAGTCAGCATGAAACGTCCCTGCGGTGTGGTAGTGTCAATACTTTCTTTAAGACTGACAAACTCAACACCCTTTTCCGTCAGTTCGGAAACAATGGATAGTAAATCGCGGGTGTTTCTTGCGATTCGGGAAATGCTTTCCACAATCACAATGTCCTCGGTGCGTACAAACGCCATCATTTCCTTGAACGCGGTTCGGTCTGTGTTTTTGCCGCTTGCCTTGTCGATGAACAGCTTTTCCGCGCCCTGTTCTTCCATCATCTTCAACTGCCGCGCTTCGTTCTGTTCGACAGTCGAACATCTTACATAACCAACTCTCATAACAGCACCCCTTTGTTTTCTGTGTCTTTATTATAGCACAATAGAGCGAGTGTGTCAATAGGGTTGCTTAAATATTTTGCAATATTGCAAAATCGTTTTTCAACTTGTATGAAACACAATCTTGCCGTGTTTCGCTTTGTCAATGGGGTATACTCTATTGACACGCCAAGAGAGGGAACGAATAGAGCGGGACTTGCGCCCCGCTCTTTGTTATGTAGTTATTACAGACCAAGCAACTGCTTTTTCTTGGCGTCAAACTCTTCCTGAGTGATAACGCCGCTGTCAAAAAGTTCCTTGTACTTTTTAAGTTGTTCAGCGGTTTGATT
>CAZPPN010000017.1:0-13617 GCA_964588425.1 uncultured Ruminococcus sp.
GTTTCACCCTAAGAACCCACCAACTTTTGAAAAAGTTGGATCAAAACTTTTATACTGCGGCAGTTTGAAGGGGGAGCTGACGTAAAAACGTGCCGCAGATTACATTCCTTGAAAAGTAACGCGGCACGCTGTTGATTATTCGGTTTTCAGAGAATCCCCGCGATTACTTGCGTACTACCGCATCGTAATCTTCCTGCATTTCCTTGCCGGGCTCGCCTGTCAGCTTGGATACCACAATGATAACAAGGCTGGAAAGAACGAATGCCGGAAGCAGCTCGTAGATCGCAAAAATACCGCCGAGCTTGGAGATGAAGAAGTTCCAGAGAATAACCGTAACACCACCGGTTACCATGCCGGCAATAGCTGCGGGATATGTTGTCTTTTTCCAGAAGAGGGAGAACAGCATAAGCGGACCGAATGTCGCTCCGAGACCTGCCCATGCAAAGTCAACAATCGTGAAAATAACCTGATTTCCGCCGGTCGCAACGAGCATTGCAAAAATGGTGATGAGAATCAGAATGCTTCTTGTGATCCACATAACTTCCTTGTCGGATGCGTTCTTGCGGAGAATGCCCTTGTAGATGTTCATCGTGATTGCGGATGCGGAGATCAGCAGATAGGAGTCGGATGAGCTGATGGACGCCGCCAGAATACCTGCGCATACCAGACCTGCAAGAAGTGCGGGAAGCATGCTCGTAGACATCAGAATGAAGATGTTTTCAGCGGATGCGTTGTCAAGATACTGAGCGGGATACAGAGCACGGCCTACAATACCGAGGGCGATAGCTGCGAAGAGGGAGATCATAACCCAGATCTGTGCTACGCGGCGGGAGAGTGCGAGTTCCTTTTCGCTGCGGATAGCCATGAAGCGGAGAAGAACCTGAGGCATACCGAAGTAACCCAGACCCCATGCAAGACCTGATGCGATTGTCATGCCGGCAACATTGTTCGGGGCATTGAATACCACAGCACCGTCCACGACTTCGGTTGTCGGCGATGCGGTAGTCATAAGACTCCAGAAACCGGGGATCGACTGAGCATTTTCGATAACGGCACCGATTCCGCCTGCCTGAACAACACCGATTCCGAGAACCAGTACCAGCGCGATAACCATGACGATAGCCTGCATGAAGTCAGACCAGGATTCGCCGAGGAAGCCGCCGAGGAATGTGTATGCAAGTACGAACAGAGCCGCAACAACTACCATGAGCTCGTAGCTTGTGCCGAAGAGTTGGGAGAAGAGCTTGCCGCACGCCATAAGACATGAACCTGCGTAGGGAGTGAAGAAGACGATGATAAGCAGAGATGCGATTATCATGAGAACCGGCTTCTTTTCGTGGAAACGGTTGGAGAAGTAGTCCGGAAGAGTGATCGCACCGACGCGTTCGCTGTAACGGCGGAGTCTCTTCGAAACGATGAGCCAGTTGAGGTATGTACCGAGAGCGAGACCGATAGCAGTCCAGCCGGCGTCAGCGAGACCGCTGAAGTACGCGAGTCCGGGAAGACCCATGAGAAGCCATCCGCTCATATCGGAAGCTTCAGCGCTCATTGCGGAGACCCAGGGACCGAGGGTACGTCCGCCGAGGAAGTAGTCATCGGAGCTTTTGTTTGCTTTCTTTGAGCAGAGCACGCCGATGAGGACAACCGCAGCCATATAGAGCAATATGGAGATCAGATACTGAATATTGGGCATATGAAAATGTCCTTTCCTTGAAATAAAAAGAATATACGGAAATTATACATTATTATGAAGAATATGTCAAGATTATTTCGGCGGTTTGCGGAAAATATTGCATAAAAATTAAGTTTTGAGGTATTCGGGAGTTTTTGCCGAGACTGAGTCCTATTAACAGTGGAGAAAAATTTCCGGAAAATTTTCAAAAAAATCGGCAGAGATATTGAAAAAGAAGATAATGTGTGATATACTTTAAATAAAGTATGCCTATGTAATGTTATTCAAAAATGTGATAGCGGCATAGGTACTTAAAAAAGTATTATTATAAGGAGAAAGACAAATGAAAAAAAGACTTTTTGCGGCAGTGCTGACTGTGTGTATGGTGTTAGCAGTGCTGACCGTGACGGTTTTTGCGACGGATGAGGCGACGCAGGTTGCTGATTACGACGCTTTAGTAAATGCACTTGAGGCAGGCGGAAATGTTGTGCTTACTGCAGACATTACGATCGACACTAAGATCACAGTTGCTGATGGCACAACAATTGACCTGAATAATAAGACTCTCTATATCAATGTTGAGAACTCTTATTATAATAATGTTACAATCAAAAACGGTAACATTGTCCTCGGCAAGGATGACGTACATGTCTGTGACGGTTATTTCCTTGTAAATGAAGGCAAAACCTTAGTTCTCAATGGTGTTAATGTTAGTTCAGCTGATGGTGGCATAAAGGGATATGCAGTATTCCATCTCAAGACAGGAGCTAATCTTGATCTTGTTGACTCCGAACTTACTATCAGTGATAATGAATATAAAAATGGTTACATAGTATATGCAGGTGAATCCACAGCAACACTTGATGTTACAGGCACAACAATTACCGGTACCAATGTAAACGGTATTGTTCACGCGACTACTGTTATCAAGGAATCAACTTTTGATATTACTTCTGATGGAACAACAGAACACGGTATCAATCGTTCCGCCGTTACGATCGAAGACTCCACAGTTTCAATTTCCGGCGGTTCCGGACGCGGTATCACAGCTCAGCACGGAGATCTTGTTATCAAAGGCGACTCGGTTGTAACCGTTTCCAATATGGGTGAAGCTACTATTCAGCTTCAGAATAATGTAGATCTGACAGTAGAAGATACAGCAACCGTTAGTATTGATAAAGCTGTCAATAATACAACATCCGGTACTGTAAGCGGTACTGTGAATGTCGATGCTGCAGTTGGTAAGGTTGCAAAAATCGGTGATGTTTACTACACAGACTTCGAAACAGCATTAAAGGCAGTTACAGAAAACGCTGTACTCGAAATTTTATCTGACATTACAATTACCAAGGATTGGGACTGCAGATATACCGGAGCGAAAATAACAGTTCCCGTAACAATCAATGGTAACGGTTATACAATCAAGTTTACAGGAAAAATTAGCGACGGATATAACCATTTTGCTGCTTTCAGATTTGAAGCACCCGTAACTGTCAAAAATCTTACAATTGACATGAGCGAAGCTGAAGCAGTATTCCAGAATAAATTCCGTGCAATATCCACCAAGGCAAATCTGTCAATTGATAACTGTAAATTCATCGGAAGCACTGTTCATACCAAAACAAGAGCTATTATTTACGGTGAAGGCTCCGGTGATGCTATCAGCGATCTGGTAGTTTCTATTAAAAACTCCGAATTCACAAACTGGGGATACGGTGTAACCGATAATGAGAACGGTCAGGATGCAAAATCTGTTGTCGTTGAATCTAATGAATTCACAAACGCAGGCGTACAGATCAGCGCAGCAGAAACAGTTTCTTTCAATAATAATGAAGTTTCCGACGCATGGGTTGATATCAGATCTTATTCCTCCGAAAACAATCTTGAAGTAACTGCAATAGAAAATAATCTTGAAGCAGACGGCGCAAAGAAGAACTATATCAATGCAGCTACTCTCGTTTCAGTTCAGGATGAATTCAATCTTCCTGTCGCGATTATCGAAGGCAAGACCGGTTATGAAACACTTCAGAAAGCTATTAAGGCAGTTGGCGCAGGCGATGTCGTAATCGAGCTTCTTGCAGATGCAACACTCGACTATGGTGCGCGTGAGGCATACGGTACAGCAGATACTACAAGCCTTACTATCAACGGTAATAGCTATACACTTACACTCAACCAGACTGACAGCGACTGGTCATCTATCGGACTTGCAAATCCTGATGCCAAATTTGTATTCAATAAACTTACAATAGAAAAGACAGGTTACGGTGATACGAGCGGTGCTTGGAATACTCATGCTGTCTGGATCAAGTCAAATGTAGAGATGACAGATGTTATTATCAATAACTCTTTGGCTGTTAATTCCGGTGCAGTTCTCAATAACGTAAAAATCAATGAAACAAATGGTTACTACGGTCTCTGGATCTGCGGAAACGGTCAGACTGTCGATGTAAATGGTGGTTCGATTACTGCTACAAACGGTGGTCGAGGAATTAAGATTGCCGATGAATATGTTAATGATGCTGTTGCACAGGTGACACTTAATGTAACAGGTACAGTATTCAATACAGCAAAGAAAGCGGCAGTTCTCGTAAGTTCCACAGCAGGTGCTAGGGTTACTGCAAACGGATGTGATATTTCCGGTGTTGCTGAAGATAAAGAGAACTTCGTGTGGGTTGATGAAGAGTGGTCTGCTTATTATAATAATGTCAAGGTTTATGGTGAAGCAGCCAAGACTCAGGAAAGTGCAAATGATTTCCCGATTGTAGTTCATTACAATAACGCAGAAGGTTCTATCCGTGCATATTTCAATACACTTGATGAACTTTTCTCTGCTCCCGCAACTCAGGTTCCCGGTACAAATTATATTGATCTCCGCGGAGATGTAGTTGCTGAGAACAAGGTTAATGTTTCTTATGCTTCCAACAGAGTATATACTTTCGGTACAAGTGTTGAAGGCGGCGTTACAATGACCTTTAATTACGCTGATAATTGGAATTTACTTCCCAAATTTGATCTCGGTGAAAATATCACCATGAATGTTCCGTATCTTCAGGTTATCGGCGGCGATATTTCTGTCGCAGGTACTATTAATACAAATTATCTCTATCTCTACGGTACAGGCGAAGGTGTTACTATCGAAGAAACAGGTGTTGTGAATGCCAATGTTGCTGGCGATAAGACTGTACAGGTAAAGGGTGGTACAGTACTTACTGTTAAGGGTATTCTTAATACAGGAACACTCAATGTGTGGACACAGGATGTAAATAACTCAGTTCTTATCGTTTCCGGAGAAAATGCAGAAGTAAACGCATCTCATACACACGCATGGAATGGCAAGGATGGTGTTTCTTCTCAGTCAATTATTATCGAAAACGGTGCGACCTACACCTCTGCCAACTTCCAAGCAGACCGAGGTTCTATTGTAACTGTTGATGATGCAATCTTAAGCGCGGACACACTTACATTTGGTCTTAATCTTAATGATACAGTTACAGTGAATAACAATGGTGTTATAGACGCTGATAAAATTACATTTGTTTGTGATTTCGAAATTACAGAAGGTACATGGATTGGAGAATTGACTCGCGGCAGTGATGGTGTTACACTTGAAATCTCCGGCGGTATTTTCTCAGAAGACCCCACTGAATACCTTGTTGATGGATATGTGCCTTATACTTCTCCCGATGGTCTTTACGGTGTAATCGAAGGTGAAGCTGAAGAAGAAACCGGAATAGTAGTTACAGCAGATCTTACATTTACCGTGCTTCCCGAAGAAGCTGCAGAATATGCATCTGTTAAGATCACAAAGAACGATAAAGTGATCGGTACATCAGCAGGTACATATACCGGTCTACCGACAGGAGAATATGAATACACAGTAACATCCGACGGATATGACACAGAAAGCGGCAGCTTCGATCTTTCTGAATATATGACATATGAGGTTGTACTCAATCTCATCGTTCGTGATATCACCGTGAATAAAAACGGTAATGGTGATGTCAAACTTGTTGCCGATTCTCCTGTTGTAGGCGATGTAATTGAGATTATCACATCTCCCGACCGTGATAATGAGCTTGAATCGATTACAGTAACAACAGAAAGCGGCGCAGAAATTGAACTTACTGAAATCCACAAGGGTATCTTCACATTCATTATGCCTGCTGAGGGTGTAATCATCACAGTAGAGTTTGTTGAAGAAGAAAGCGAACCGAGCTGGTGGAGCATTACACTTGCAGCACTCCACAGTCAGAAGTATACGATCACAGCAACTGCAGGAGAAGGCGGTAAGATCAGCAATGAAGGCAGAAGTGAAGTAGGCTTCAGCGGAATGCTCAAGTACACAATCAAGGCAGATGAAGGCTATGAAATCGCGGATGTGATAGTAGACGGAAAGAGCGTGGGAGCAGTATCCGAATACACATTCAAGAGAGTAAAGGAAGCACATACAATCAGCGTTGTATTTGAAGAAATCGTCGAAGAAGAAACGGCAGAGTGAGCTTCTATACGACGTTCCCGATTCTTCATTTCAATAGAATAATGCGGTCAATGTAAGTTGATCACAAACGGATTCCGGATATTCCAGGGCTTATGCTTTGGGTATATCCGGAATTTTCCATTTTCTTCAATATCGGAATATATTTCATTTTCTTAAAAAATGTAATATATCCTATTGAAATTTGCGATATAGTCTGCTATAATTTATCTGTCGAAATTTCATTAAATCATAAGGCGAATGGAAAATGAAGAAAAGACTGCTTTCGTTGTTTATGTCTGTTCTGATGATCTTTTCTGTATTCTCGCTGCCTGTCTCATCAGATGATGCGAACAGCGGAACAGACAGAACGCTTGTTCAGACAAGTACTTCAACGAATACCATGGACAATGGTTTGTTCATGGCGAAGACCACAAATATTTATGATGACAATACCGCACAGATCGTCATTTCGGCGTTCACAAACGGTGAAGTTCATCAGACATCCACGATCACTCCGACGGATATCGTGCTTGTTCTCGATTTGTCCGGTTCTATGGATGATAGTTTTGATACCACAACTGTAACAGATCATGTGGAGATTTTTGCTGAAAAGGTCACAACATGGGTCGGATTCTTTGATTCTGTTGATACATGGCGTATCAGAAATGAAAACCAGACACTGTATATCGATCTTCATGATATTGATCCTACAATAGCTGAAAATACATATCATGTTGTACACGCAGCCGGAATTGATAGCAATAATCGCCGTTATTATTCTTATTCCAGCAATAATGAACAGCACTATGTATATCCGATAATTGATTCCGATGAGAGTGATGCTCCCGATCGCGAATTTAATAATTATCCGGAAGTTCAGTTCTATGCAGTGGAAACCACCAGAACCACCACATCGCGTATGAAGGCACTCCAGAACGGTGTAAACTTCCTTCTCGGAGAAATCGCAGCCGACAACGCGGGTGTGTCTTCGGTGAATCAGCACAGAGTTTCCATCGTTAAGTTTGCTGACGATAATTTCTGTTATCAGAACAACAACGATGAGTGGGTATCGACCAATGACGTTTCGCTCGCTGAGGTCGGTGATGCAAAGGACCGCAATGGATACAACTATACTCAGGAAGTTGTCGGATTCACCGCTGTGACTTCCGATAATTTAAACTCTTTGAAATCTATTGTCGACGCTCTCGAGCCTGCCGGAGCAACTTCCATTGATTATGGTATGGAGCTTGCTGAGCATATCATCGAAACCAAGACAGCGCCCGCTGCTGTTGATGGCGTTACTGCACTTCAGAGACAGAATGTTGTGATCGTGTTCTCTGACGGTGTACCCACCCATAGCAGTGATTATGATGCAAGTGTTGCTGCGAGTGCGGTCGCATATGCCGGTGATATCAAGGATATGGGTGCAAAGGTCTATACGGTCAGCGTATATCCGGGTACTGACGGTACTGTTCTTGTGCCTGAGAATGCCGGTACCGGTAGTGATCTTGCAAGAGCCAACGCGTTCATGCACTATCTGTCAAGCAACTATCCCAATGCTGACGGAAGCGGCAATACAATCACACCCGGTGAAGGAAGTCCTGAAACCGGATACTATAAAACTCCTGATGAAGCAACTTCTCTTGCTTTGATTTTTGACGCAATTCTCGGTGAAGTTGACCACCCGACAATTGAACTTGGTACAGAAGCAAGCATTGTTGACAAGATTTCTCCCGTATTTGAACTCAATGGTGACGGCAGTATTGAAGCCATCACAGTGCAGAAAGTCGACCACAGAGGCGTTGAGGAAGACGGTAACTGGATCATTCACGAAACATACGGAGAATGGCTGAGCGCTGATGAAAACGGCGTTACAGACCTTGGCACTGACAGTGTTACATATGACGCGAACGACCAGCTTCTCACTGTAAAGGGCTTTGACTTTGATAAATATTATGTATCGAAGACTCCGAGAACAAATCCCGATGATTCTTCCGATACTGCTTATCACGGTTCCAAGATCGTTATCACAATTGAGCTGAAGCTCAAGGATGAAATACTTGACGCCGCGGTTGATAGCGTTAACGTTGGTTCAGAAACCCCCTCCACCGATATGATCGGTTATGAAAAGGATGCCAACGGAAATGAAACATACACAGTAAAGTCCAACATTGACGCTGCTGTTGTGTTTGACTCCGATGGTGATACGGTTGGCGAAACTCCCACACCCGAGCTTGAGCTTGTTCCGGTTAAGTATTATGTACAGAACGGTTTTGACAGCGGAAATGATGTCCCGACATATGCTCTCACCAAGACAGTCTACCGCTTTGCGGGAACAGCGTACACAGCAATTGATAAGCCGGCAGATACACTTGAGTATACACATACCGACTGGCATGAATCCGGCAAGAGTGTGCCTAATGACAGAACATTCACAGTAGGCGAGACAGGTCTCAATCTTTACAGCGAGAGAACTGCTGTTGCATATCAGGTATCTTACCTTATCACAGGTCAGCAGATTGCAGGTGTAACTGCTCCTGATACGGATACAGATGTCGCATACAGCAGCAGCTATAAAGTGAAAGATGTAACATATAACGGTGCTGCTCTCAAAGCCGGTGGTACTATTACAGTAGGCGAAATCACTTACACATTCACAGGCTGGGACATAGCCGATACAGTAGAAGTTGAATCACTTGATTCGAGTTACTATTTCGAAATGCCTGCAAACAATGTCGAACTTCACGGTACATTCGTTCAGAA
Organism: uncultured Ruminococcus sp.; assembly: GCA_964588425.1. GTDB lineage: Bacteria > Bacillota > Clostridia > Oscillospirales > CAG-272 > UMGS1696. The sequence goes on from CAZPPN010000017.1 coordinate 8,916, forward strand.
TACAGCAATGTATAAGATCGAGCATTACCTTATGGATACAGAGGGTAATTATCCCGAGAGTCCGAGTGCGACTCACACACACTATGCTACAATCGGTGCAGAGGTAAGTGCGCTTGATAATAACGGAAATCCTCCGCATCATGCCGGATTTGAGTATGCTTCTAATTATACCGGAAATATTACAGTAGGAGAAGTTAAAGAGGACGGAAGCCTTGTACTCAAACTGTATTATGCAAGAAACACGTATAAGGTAACATACCAATACACAGGTACAGTTCCGGATAACGCGGCTGAACTTCCGGATGAACAGAAATACTACCACGGTGCGACAGTAACAGTTGCTGCGCCTGCAGGTAATATCCAGAACTATACATTCAACGGCTGGTATCGTGACGGTGCATCAATTTCCGGCACATTCGTAATGCCCGCGGAAGATGTAGTGATCTACGGTTCTTATGAGCTGATTACGTCTGATGTAACATGGACTGTTGAACATTACTATGCGGACCTTGCCGGAAATTATACACAAGATAGTAATTTTGTGAGAACAACTCACACTGATACTGTGAATTCTCAGGTTACAGCCACTCCTATCAACAAAACAGGATTTACATTTGATGCTGAAAGTACGGTTAATAATTATCCGGCTAACAGCGGTGAAACAACCTCACTCACAGGTGTTGTAATGTGTGATGATCCTAACACAGAAGATAAAGAAGCGCTCGTTATCAAGCTCTACTACACAAGAAACAGCTATAACGTAACATACGGCTACTCTTCCTCTACACAGTACAGCGGTGAAACTCTTCCTGAAAGCCACAGCGTCAAGTACGGTGCAACTGTAACTGTTGCTGAACTTCTCACCAACAACGACTATACATTCAATGGCTGGAATACAACAGACGTTCATGTAGGCGGAGCGCTCGAAACATATACCGGCAACGCTGGCGATGCTTTCGCTGATACATTCATCATGCCTGCGAACGATGTACAGCTTCTCGGTTGGTTCGAAAATGTTCCTGTAAGCTATACTGTAAACCACATCAGAATGTACGGTGAAAATGAGATTGCAAGAGAATCCCAGACATACACAAATGTAAACGCATCTGAAAGTGCCGTTGCATACTGGAGAACATACACAGGATTTCAACCTGATTTAAATAAAACGAATTATGTTCTCAATAATAATGATCCTGTTGTGATCTATACAGATGAAGATACCAAAACAGAGATCAGCGAAAACATAGTATCTGTTGACTATCTTGCGAACGGTAATACGCTTGTTATCAACCTCTACTACTATGCTTATCCTGTATTTAACGTAGAATACGAAATCAGCGGACTTCCCTCTGACAGCGAAGTTAAAGCACCTGAGGATCAAAACCCACATGCTAATGGTGAATCCGTAACAGTTGAAGCTCATACACCTGTTGCCGGATATGATTTCAGCGGATGGGATATCGTTGAGACTGAAACCACAGAAGAACTCGGCATAAGTGATGATAATAATACATTCACGAATAGCACATTCACAATGCCTGCTCATGATGTAAAACTCGTTGGTGTTTATACGCCTAAAGAGTCGAGTTACAAGATCGTTTACTGGACACAGACTGCTGACACAAACGGCACTTGCGTAAATGAAAAGTATTACGTAAAGTATTCCGAAACAGATTACATCCCTGCAAAGGTAGATGCTATCGTAACAGGTCACCTTATCGAGGGTGGTATCGAAGGCTACGGTTTTGCTGAAAACAACAACGGCATATCCACAAGCGGACGTGTTGCGGCAGACGGTTCTCTCGTCATAAATATGTATTATGACGCACACGTATACAAAGTAACATATGTTCTGACAGGTGAAGTTCCTGACGGAGTTGTAGTTCCCGTAGTTAATACACATATGTTCGGTGAAACGGTTAAAGTGGCTGGGAATCTTTCTGCAGCTAACTACGATTTCTCAGGATGGAAAACAGATGACGCTGTGATTAATGACGGTTCATTCACAATGCCCAACAATGATGTTATTATTGTCGGTCACTTCAGTGTTGATAAGTTCACAGTAACATATGTAGTTGACGGTTACATCCCCGCAGGTTATGTTGTTCCCGAAATCAGCTCATACAAGCCCGGCACAACTGTTGCGATAGAAGAAGCCCCCGCTGAAATTGAAGGTTACACATTCTCCGGTTGGACAGTTGAAACACCCGACGGACTTGCAGTTGATGCATACGGAAACTTCACAATGCCTTCTGAAAATGTCGTAATAAAGGGTACATTCACATCCCTTGGTGCATATACCGTAACTTACATCGTAAATGAAAAAATCTACGGCGAAGTTGAAACATATTATGAAGGCGACACTGTCTCGATCCGTGAAAAGCCCGAAGATGAATCATTCATTTTCGACGGCTGGTATTCGAGAGATGTTGACGTAAGAGGAACGACCTTCACAATGCCCGCGCAGAATGTGGTTATCTACGGCTACATCAACGAGATTCCCAAAATCGACATCCCGATCATTGACGAGGGAAAGATAGAACTCACAAAGGTTCTCTCCGCACCCGAAGGCTTCCCGAGCGGCAGAACATTTACATTCCAGATCTGGAACGCTGACGGCTACGAAGATGACATTTTCGAAGAAGTAGAGCTTGAAGCAGGCGAGAGCGTAACAATCAAGGCTCCGATCGGCAACTACTACATCATCGAAGTTGACGCTGAAGAAGAGGGTTACAACGTAACTACATCCTGCAGCGCAAACAGAAACAAGATCCGTGTTGTGGGCGGACGTACAACAAGTGTTTCATTCAAGAATGTATACACATCAGCAGTAGCACTTGAAACGGACGATCACTTCGGTTACATCATCGGTTACCCCGACGGTACAGTTAAACCTGAAAACACCATTACCCGTGCAGAAGTTGCAACAATCTTCTTCCGTCTTCTTACAGACGAGAGCCGTGACGAGTACTGGTCTCAGGAAAACAGCTATTCCGACGTATCCTCCGATGACTGGTTCAACAACGCGATCTCCACACTTTCCAACGCAGGTATCCTCACAGGTTACGGTGACGGTACATTCAGACCCAACGAACCCATCACAAGAGCTGAGCTTGTAAAGATCGCAGTATCTTTCTACTCCTCCGATGTGGTAGCAGACGCAGCATTCTCCGATACAAACGGACACTGGGCTGATATCTACATTGACGCTGCATATGCACTTGAGTTCATCAGCGGCTACGAAGACGGTTCCTTCAAGCCTGATCAGGACATCAAGCGTGCTGAAGCATTCAAGATCATCAACCGTTCGCTTATGCGTGCGCCTCATGAAGATCACCTTCTTGATGACATGATCAAGTGGTCTGACAATGTTGAAGGCAAGTGGTACTATGCAGAAGTACAGGAAGCAACGAACTCTCATTCTTATGACTGGCACGATTATCACGAGGTATGGACAAAGATCCTTCCCGTTCGTGACTGGGCTGCTCTTGAAAATGAATGGTCGGATGCGTATTCCGGAAACTGATCCAAGATATTGAAACAAGAACAGTATGGCTTAACGGTCATACTGTTTTTGCTTTAGTGAGAAGAAGTAAAGCCATACCCTCGAATTAAAAAGGACGTATGCAAATTACATTCTTTGATGTGATTGCGACACGTCCTATTAAGTGAACTGCGAACCCTGCGCAGCAAATTTATGCTTTTATTCTGTCTTCAATATCCTTTGCATACCCCAAAGCCTGTTCAGCTTCCACGTCATATCCGTTTTTTCGGTGGATATCCGCAATTTCCAAATAGATCCGGTATGCTTCGTTGAATCTTTCGAGCTTTCGATAACACATAGCGATCGCATACTTTTCGTCGCAAAAATATGTTCCTATCTCTCCCGCTTTTTTGTAATAGGTGATCGCTTCATCATATTTTTCCAGATCTTCACAAATTGATCCGAGTCTGCAATACAGCTCCCAATTATCGGGATATTTTTCTATTGCCTCTTTGCAGACTGAAAAAGCCTTTTCGTATTGCTTTGACATTTCGTATGCCTCTATCAGCAAAATCCATTCCCGTTCGTCAAGTTCTCCGCCTGCTTCATCTATTTTGCGCTGCTGTTCCTCTAAAATTTCTTTGCCCTTTCCGAAAGAAAAAAGCATTTCCTGTTTCATTGAAGCTGTTCTTCTATACGGAAGCGAGTTCTTTTGGGTTTTATCGGATAAGACTTCATCAAAATATTTGAGTGCTTCTTCTTCGCAGAAATACATCATCGCCTTATGGAGCCAGCCGTAGTTCCACTTATCGTACATCGACAATTCACCCGACTTCATCAGTTTTTGGTATTCAAGACGGCACCTTAAAAAATCCTCGGGATCTTTGCTGATTTCATAGAGTGCAGACAATCTTTGTGCGTAGTTATCATAAGCGACGGAATGTTTTTTGAAAAGATCATCCACCAAGACGCCGTAAAGTTTGGCAATTTCGGGAAGAAGCAGGACATCGGGCAGAGTAGTTCCGTTTTCACATAGATAAAGATATTTCTTCTATATGAGTGCCTATTTTGCTGTTCATAGGCACTCATATTCCATTTTTCAATCAATTTTGCCGATAAAGCGGTAGTAGATTTCAATCGGCTGTGCTTTCATACCGTTTTGACTGTCCTTGCCCTCGTGTATCACGATCTTCTCAATCAGAGAGTTGAGCAAGTCGG
>CAZPPN010000018.1:0-1117 GCA_964588425.1 uncultured Ruminococcus sp.
GGTCCTTGACCTGGTCTTCGTTGCAGGCTTCGGTATGGGCGTTCCCGGTGTTGCATTAATCATGAAGAACCATTCGCCGGAAGATCTTCAGACCGCACGGGATTCCCGTTTTTCGATCTCACATGGGAAGATGAGTCCGCAGTTTTAAGTATCGGCTGGACAGGGCAGTGGACGAAAGATGTACGCAGAAATGATAACGGATTCAATATTCAGATTGGTCTCGTACATTCCGATTTCTATCTCAGACCCGGAGAAGAAGTTTACGGCGTATCTGTTCTCATCGTAAAAGGCGGTGACGCCGGTGAAACAAGACGCAGATTCAGAACGATTATGCGTGAGTATTATTCACCTAAAACATACATGGGTGAAAATATGTATCTCCCGATTTCTATCCAGTGCTTCGACAGATATTTTCAGGCTCTCGGCGACGGTCCTGCTGATGACGCATGGGCAACCGAAAATGGACAGTGCAGAACAGTCGATTGCGCGAAGAAAATGAAGAATATCGACACACTCTGGATTGACGCGGCGTGGTTCAAGGACGGTTTTGTGAAGAACGGCGTAGGCAACCTCGGATATGCGGAAGGATTCCCGAACGGACTCAGACCTGTCGCAGATTACGCACATAAGAACGGAATGAAGTTTGTTGTCTGGTTTGAGCCTGAAAGAGTCTGTGAGAATACTGATCTCTGGTACCATGAGGATAAGCTGATTATTCATAAGAATATCAACAACCACCGTCTCTATAATCTTGCCGACGAAAATGCCCGTGAATTCCTAAAAAATTACCTAATCGGCATGATCAGAGATAACGGAATCGACATCTACCGACAGGATTTCAATATGGACACGCTTCCATTCTGGATCGAAAACGACGAGCCGGGACGCGACGGTATTACCGAGATGAAATATGTCGCGGGAATGTACGATTTGTGGGATACTATTCTCGCAGAGTTCCCGGGCATTATTATTGACAACTGCTCGAGCGGTGGCAGACGTCTTGACCTCGAAACATCACGCCGTTCCGTTACCCTCTGGAAGAGCGACACGGGATGTTTCCCCGATTCCGACAAAAGACGTCCGACAACATGGAGCCAGAACCAGACTCTCGGTGTGT
>CAZPPN010000018.1:1127-13337 GCA_964588425.1 uncultured Ruminococcus sp.
TCTCGCCTGCGCTGTGTGGGAGCATGACGCATACACGGTCCGTTCAACCGCAACTCAGGGATTGGCGTGCAACTTCGATATCTTCAATTCCGATTTCGACTACGAGGGTGCAGATAAGATCCTCGAAGAGGTTGAAGAAATGCGCGAATACTGGAACGGCGACTTCTATCCACTCACAAAAGCATCAGCCGAAGAAAACGTGTGGTGTGCGTTCCAGCTCTCCCTCGGAGAAAAAGGCGCAGCATATGTCTTCCGCAGAGATAAAGCCGAAGAGAACAGCATCACACTCAGCCTCCGCGGAATCGACAGTGACAGTAAATACAGCGTATCGTTCTCGGACGAAAATCTCCGTATAACCGAAGCCGAGTACAGCGGACGCGATCTGACAGACGGGATCCGAATCGAGATCCCCGAAAAACGCGGAAGTGTTCTTCTCAGATACAAAGCAAAATAATACAGTAATATAATATCCATCAAAACCATCGTCAGCCTTAATTGGAAATACTGCGGCGATGGTTTTGTCGTTTTCTGTAAGATACGGTTCACGGGCAGGAGGTGCAGAGATATTTCCATTATTTTAGGGGTTACATTTTTTCGCGATCGGTATTATAATGTTAGTGTATCAGTATTTGAGGAGAGCGAAATGGAGCTAATCATAATCAGTGAATCGAAAATAAAGCTGATGCTTTCAAAGGACGAAATGGAAGCGTTCAGCGGAAATACAAAGGAGGTGCTGAGAGAGATCATGAATGAAGCGCAGCTCAAATGCAACTGCCCAAAACTTGACGGCAGGGTATTCGTTCAGATGTACCCGTCAAGAAAAGGCGGATGCGAGATGTTTGTTACAAAACTCGGTTATAATACGGAAAAAACAGAGATGCGGGCAGGAGACGACAGAATGCTCACAGAATACAGAAAGCCTTGCCTATACGACAGCTCAAGCCATATCATATATTCGTTCGGGGAAATGGAAAATCTTCTCGGATGTTGCTGCGGACTTATCAAAACCGGTTACAGCGGCGAGAGCACTGCCTATATAGATAATATGAAGCGGATATACTATCTGATGCTCGAATGTGAGACCCACGTTGCGGGAGAAAACTTCGGCTCACTCTGCCCGATGCGGACATACTACTACATAAACGAGCATTGTGACGTAATATGTCCCGAATCCGCTGTGGAAAAACTCGGTGTTCTTGCATGATAAACGGAAAAATCAAAAATTATCAGATAAATTTCACATAAAAAGGTTGATTAAAAATCCGAGTCGTGATACGATATATAAAGAATAAAGCATAGTCACGGAGAATAATATAAATGGACGATAAAACCTTTCCCAGAATCCTAAGCGAACGCAGCTTTGAAGAGTGGATTCCGTCATGCCCCGTACAGGTCAAAAAGGTCAGAATCAGCGAAGACTCACATGACAGCGGTATACGTGCTGTTATCACATCCTGCGTCTGCGGAGATCTCGATATAGAATCTTATACAGCAGATATCACACTTCTCGACGAACGCAAACAGCCGATAACTGTTCTTGAGAATACCGAACTCAAAACAGGTGAATCCGAGCCTGTAATATGTATTTCGGAAAAAACAGTTTTCGTTTCGGTAAAAATAACAGGCGTGCGTTATACATCGGGCGAGAAATGGGAGAATGCAGACGGATCATCCGGCAGAAAAATGCCGTCTCAGGAGATATTCTGGCAGACAGATCCGCTCTATGAAACCGTCAGAATCGTGTGCGAGGGTAATGTACCGGCGAAATATAAGCCCGATACCGTAGACGGTGCGTGGAGATGTGCGTGCGGTCAGATCAACCTTGACGGAACGAAAAAGTGCGGCGGATGCGGATGCGCGAAAGAGTGGCTTGATACCCACCTCAGCTGTGAGTACCTCGAAGAACAGAAAAAGATCGCAGACGAAAAGGGCGAGCGCGAAGTAAAGAAAAAAGTCAAAAAAGCAGAAAAAGGTATCAGCGACAAAGTAAAAGCACTCCTGATTCTTGTGGGAATCGTGGCGTTCATCGCTCTGATCGTCCTGTGTGTGGTATATATTATCCCGTCAATCAGATATTCGGGAGCTGAAAAACTCGTCGAAAACGGTGAATATGATGAAGCGTATGCTGTGTTCACCGATCTCGGGAATTTCAAGGATTCCTCGGTAAGAGCGGCTGACGTTAATTATAAAAAAGCCCAGTCACTCACAGGCATCGAGAAAGTCAACATGACAACATCCGCAGCAGAACCGTGGTTCTCGATTACGGAGGAGGGTGTTCTCTCGTTTGTCAAAACAAAGTACGAAGACAATGGCGGAACATGGAACCACTTCATTGTACCCGATATTGTTGACGGAATCGTAGTCCGCGAGCTGGATAAGAATTTCCTTATCAACTGCAAGGAACTCACCGTTGTGACGATCTCCGACTGCGTTGAAGTGATCGGCGAGCAGGCATTCCTCAACTGTGAGATGCTTCACACGATCAATTTCGGCAAGAACATAAGAGAAATCAAGCAGAGAGCGTTTATCGGATGCTATGCGCTTGAGAAAATCGAGATTCCGGATACGGTGACATCTCTCGGTCTCAGAGCCTTCAATAACTGCATCAAGCTCAATTACGTAAAACTCGGATCAGGCATCACCGAGATCGGAAGCTACCTCTTCAGTATGTGCATGGAGCTTGAGCGTATTTCACTCTGTTCTCCCATCACATCAATCGGCGAGTACGCGTTTTCCGAGTGTTCATCCATTGAGCAGATCAACTGCAATTTCCCCGAGAGCGAATGGATCGAGCCTGAAATTGCTGAAGGAAACGAACTCTACCATAACGCAGAGATCACATTTGAATAATCAGCGCGGCTTTCTGCATCACAGCGGAGAGCCGTTTTCTTTGCCTCAACACAGCTTGACACATCCGATTGCTGATGTATAATATATTCGTAATACATTATATAGGAGAATGACATGAAAAAGTAATACATTATATAGGAGAATGACATGAAAAAACTGTACGAAAAAAACGAGCTGGTTTTCTCACTTCTGTGGATCATCGTGTATGTAGTATGTACAAGCGCCGCTGACATTATATCCTCTGATATCGGATGCGAAAAGCTGATAACATTCGTTCTGCATTCAATAATGACCGTGTTTGCGCTGATATGGCTGAGACGGAACGGACTTTTCGAAAAATATGGCTTGTGCCGATCAAATGCCTCGCCGCGTGCGTATCTCTGGTATCTTCCGCTTCTGCTGTTCATCTCGTGTAATCTTTGGTTCGGCGTAAAAATGAATTATCCTCTCACGGAAGCTATGTTGTACATAGGAAGCATGATATGCGTCGGATTTCTTGAGGAGATAATATTCCGCGGATTTCTGTTCAAGGCAATGGCAAAAGACGGTGTGAAAAGCGCTGTAATTGTATCAAGCATTACATTCGGCATAGGACATATCGTGAATCTTTTCAACGGCAGCGGAGCGGATCTCCTGTCGAATCTTTGTCAGGTGTTCTATGCAGCAGCAATCGGATTTTTGTTTGTTATTATTTTCCACAGAGGAAAAAGCCTTATTCCGTGTATCGTGACTCACAGCGCAGTCAATTCACTCAGCGTGTTTGCTGGTGATGTTCCGAGTGCAGCGGCTGATATCGTATCAGCTCTGATTATGGCGGCAGCAGCAGTATTGTATTCCGTCGTGCTTCTGAAAACACTTCCGATGAGCGATGATAAAATCAGTAAACGCGAGCGATAAGCAAATCAAAAAACGGAAGCCGCAGCTTAAATTAGCCACGGCATCCGCATAAAGTACCCCGATTGGTTTACGATGCAAATAACTCTCTCGCTGAGTGATTATTCCTCGTAATTGTTCTGCTTTTTGTTCTGATTCTGCTGATTCTTGTTCTGATTCTGGTTGTTGTTCTGCTGATTCTTGTTCTGATTCTGGTTGTTGTTCTGCTGATTCTTGTTCTGGTTCTGGTTGTTATTATTCTGGTTCTGATTCTGCTGGTTTGTGTTGCGATCCATTATAATCTCCGTTTGTGCGATAATGATCCACAAGACTGATGCCTCACAGATTCGCTTTTTGATATCTTATTGTTGAACATCCTTCGGGGTACGATGATATTATCTGTCCCGCGGGTTGTTTTTATTCAGGCAATTTGTGGAAAATTTCGATTATGAGTACAGCTTTTTCACCATAAGAAGAATCTGGGCTGTCTGCGCACGGTTGAGATATTCGTTTGCCGAAATCTTTCCCGAACCTGTTCCGTTGAATACACCCGCATCGGTCAGCGCGTAGATCGATCCCATTGCCCATGCAGGAACAGACGAGCTGTCAGCAAATACGGGAACAGTTTCCGGTACCTCAGCGCCGATAATTGCGTTCAGTATCACAGCCGCTTCAGCACGTGTGATCTTGTCTTTCGGGTTAAAGCAGAGAAGTCCGTTGTCTCGCGAGCCTTTTATGATCCCCAGTTCATACGCGCGGTTGATGTATCCCGAGGCCTTGGCGGAAATCTCATCATTGTCGGCAAATACAGTTACGCATTGTTCGATCTCTCCCGAACCGAGAGCTTTCATCACCGTTACAAGAAAATCCTCTCGCGTGATTTCTTCATCAGGACGGAAGTACAGCTCTCCGCTTACAACATCCGCTTCCATCGCGTTTTCTGATGCCATAACGATTGCGGCATTGTGCGCCCAGTGTCCGTCCATGTCGGCAAACACAAGATCGGATGCCGCCTTGTCAATGTCAACTATCACCTCGCGGGTGTCGGAATAATTTCCCCACTCGTCACGGACAACATAAACAAAGCTGTCCTCACCCATGATACCGTCACATGGAGTGTACACATAGTCGCCGCTTGACGGATCGGTTATCTGAAGAATACCGTTTTCGGGGTACCGGATCACTTCAAAAGTAATGTCGTCCCCATCGGGATCGTGTCCCGTCAGCGTTCCGTAGGTCGAGATGTCGCATTGTGTCCATACAGCGGTGTACGATTCTTTTTCCTCGATTGTCGGCGCAAGGTTTACCGAATCCGTGAATTTCAGAACACATTCGATGCTGTAATCCTGTCCTGCGCGGAATCTGAACGAACTTGAAGTACATCCGGATGACGGAATAAATTCCAGCTTCGAGAGTCCCGTACTGCTGATCGTCTGATTTACCGAAACGGGAGAGTCTGCGTACATCAATGTTCCGTGTGATGCGGGCGGGAGTGCCGTTACTGTGATGTAATCAATATCTCCGCCGACATTTAGATCAAAATCATTCTCGCTGAAAATGATATTGCACGAGACAAGCCCGGATTTTATCATGGTATGCTCCTGTGAAATCACGGAAAGCGCAGGGGAGAGCATACCGCCCGAATCGGCTGATACTGCTGATGACGACAGAAGAATTACGCAAGCGGCTGCGGTGAAAATTTTCTTCATAAAGAATTTCCTTTCAGAAAATAATGTTTCGCTAAAGAATATTCCACAGCAACGGACGATATTCCTGAATTATTTTTGTGTGAATTTTTATGAATAATTTATGCAAAAATCTTGATATTTCTACTCCAATGATGTATAATTAAGAGAAAAAACTTTCACGGAGGCAATCATGCTTAATATTAAAATCGAAAGAACAGCAGCTCCGAAGCAGAAGCCCGATTACAGCGCTCTCGGTTTCGGTAAATATTTCACAGATCATATGTTCCTCATGAACTATTCCACAGAAAAGGGATGGCATGACGCGAGAGTGGTACCCTACGCTCCTCTCGAACTCTCTCCCGCAGCTATGGTGTTCCACTATGCTCAGGAGCTTTTCGAAGGTCTCAAGGCTTACAGACGCGCTGACGGCGGTATCCAGCTCTTCAGACCCGACAAGAACATCGAAAGAATGAATAACACCTGCGACCGTCTCTGCGTACCGAGAATCGATCCCGCTGACGTTCTTCAGGCTATCAAGACAGTAGTTGAAGTTGATAAGGACTGGGTTCCCTACGACGAAGGCACATCTCTCTACATCAGACCGTTCATTATAGCAACAGACCCCATGCTCGGTGTACATCCTTCCCATACATATATCTTCTGCATCATCCTCTCTCCCGTAGGTTCCTACTATGCAGCAGGCATCAACCCCGTTAAGATCGGTATCGAGAGAGAATATGTTCGCTGCGTAAAGGGCGGTACAGGTCTCGCAAAGGCAGGCGGCAACTATGCTGCATCCCTCATCGGTCAGAAGAAGGCTGAAGAAAACGGCTACGCACAGGTTCTCTGGCTCGACGGTATCCACAGAAAGTATATCGACGAAGTAGGTGCGATGAACGTATTCTTTGTAATCGACGGCGTTGTTGTAACTCCCGATCTCACAGACGGCAACATCCTCCCCGGCGTTACAAGAAGATCCGTAATCGAACTTCTCCAAAAGTGGGGTATGCCCGTTGAAGAGAGAAAGCTCGCTGTTGACGAAGTTATCGAAGCTCACAAGAACGGTAAACTGAACGAAGCATTCGGTACAGGTACAGCCGCGGTTATCTCTCCGATCGGTGAACTCTGCGACGGTGACAACATCATGGTCATCAACAACAACGAAATCGGCCCGATCGCTAAGAAGCTCTACGATGCTATAACCGGTATGCAGTGGGGCAAGGTAGAAGACGACATGGGCTGGATCGAAAAGATCGACTGAACCGACGACATCTCTGTTGGTTATAAGTAAATATTTAATACATAATTCCGCTTCGGCTCAGGCTGGGGCGGATTTATTTTTCCAACTAAGCGTGGAATCCGCATCATTTTTGTCTCGCTTTACTTCTCGGATGATATTGTGTATAATAAAGACAACGGTACCGGATAAGAGAAAATATTGATTGACGAAAGGTAGTATAGCAATGACAGAAACAATGGGGCAGATTATAAGACGTCTCCGCAAGGAGAAAAATCTCACACAGGAAGAGCTTGCCGAACAGCTTAATGTATCAAATCAGGCTGTCTCAAAATGGGAATGCGGCGACGGACTGCCCGATATCTCTCAGGTAGTGCCGCTGGCGAATGTGTTTGGTGTATCGACGGATGTGCTGTTTGGGGTTGAGGGAACAAATTCAACCGAGGAGGCATACAGAATCATACGCGAAGCGCAGGCGGTGCAGCAGTACGGCAAGCTCGACACATATATCGCCGCATATGACAAAGTGATCGAGGGACTGCGGAAATACCCGAACAATCTTGTTCTTCTGAATAACTGCGTCGGACTCGGACTCTCGCTCTGCCTTCCCGAAAACGGCTGGATCTACGCGTTGAAAAGGGCAGATGAGATTGCCGCAGAAACCGAACGTCAGGCGAAGCTGATTATCACGTATTCCAAAAACGTGTCGGACATCATGCGCGCGCATCAGGTATTGCTGTTCCTCTATTCATCACGCGGAGAGTATGGCAAAGCAGCAGCCGAAGCTGAAAATTTCCCCGAACGCACCGATTTTACGCTTCACTCCAATGTGGCAAGAGTTGATGAAGCAAAGGGAGACTGGGAAAATGTGATAAAGCATCTTGGTGTGGAGAATACATATGCTTTGCAGTCACTTGAAGATAATATCGCTCGTCTTGGCAAGGCTTATTTTGGAAGCGGAAGATACAGAGAATCTGTCGAAATATACGAAATGTGGTTCAGCGTGATGAAAGCATTGTTCGGCGAAGAATTTCCCGCGTTTCACGATTTTGATTCGGGAGACATGTTTATTCTTCTCGCGCAGGCATATCTCGCGATGGGAGATTATGAAAAAGCCATGCAGAACACAGAGAGCGCTGTTATGTATTATCTGAATTTTATAAGTCCCGAGAAGAAGATCAGAATAGACAATCTTTCCGACAGACTGAATTCACCGCTCCTTGGACACGGCGTGACCGGTACCAATCTTACGATAGCATCAATAAAAAAAGGACTTACCGAAAAACTCGCATCCCCCGAACTCGATCCGCTACGAGAAACAGAACGCTTCAAATTACTCGAGGCAAAAGTAGCCGCACTCAAATAACCCACGCAATCCGCTCAGGGCTAACCACCACGGGCGGATTTTTTGTGACCGCATCCCGAAAACGGCATAAACTGGAATCGTAGACCGATTTTCGAATTCCGGGAGGGAAACATGAGGAGTATTTACGATAATCATCAGAGTATCGCCGTAAACGGAAAAACAATATATTTCGCAGGCGCCAACACAGCCGACGGATTTGTGGGAGCATACAGGGATATCGCAAATGAGGCTGCCCTTGAGCGGCTTTACATAATCAAAGGCGGATCGGGTACGGGAAAGAGCACCATGATGAAAGATATCGCAGACATGGCTGAACCCGCAGGATATCGGGTGGAGTATTACCTATGCGGCTCGGATCCCGATTCACTCGACTGCGTTGTGCTTGACAAGAGGATAGCGGTACTCGACGGCACAGCTCCTCATACACTTGATATGACTTACCCCGGCGCGGCATCGGAGCTGATCGACGTGTCAAAATTCTGGGAATCAGAGGTACTCGAAAAGAACCGCAGAAGCATAATCTTTCACAGCGCGGAAAAATCTGCGGCATATGCGTCGGCATACAGGTATCTCAGAGCCGCATCGGCTGTCGAGAGGGAAAAAGCATCACTTGCCGCGAAACTGTTCGATCGCGAAAAAGCTGCTGGATACGCCGAAAGATTCGTGAAAAAGCTCGGCAGAGTCAGAGGGCCCATACCGTCGGAAAAGCATCGCTGGACACGCGCCGTGACAATGAAAGGACAGTTCTCGCTCTCCACCCTCGGGGAATCAGCCGAAACACGCTATACTGTGCATGACAACTACGCATCCGCACCGATATTCATGAATATCCTGCATGATGAACTGCTCCGAGCCGGATATTCGATCACGACCGCGCATATGCCGTGTGAGAGCTATATCTGCGGCATACTTGTAGAAAACTGCGGTGTTTCGGTCACAGTCGGAGATGAGATTGAAGACGCCAAAGCAATAAACATGACACGATTCGCCGCAGACAATTCGCTGCCTGAAATCAAAGCGCATCTGAGACTTGCCGCAAAATGTGCAGAGAGCTGTATGGATGAAGCAATCAGCAGACTGAGAGACGCCGCACAGCATCATTTCGCACTCGAGGAGATCTACAAAAAAGCGATGGATTACGACAGACTCGGTGAATACAAAAAGACTGTCATTTCAGAAATTGCCGAGCGACTTGCAAAATAAACAATAACGCCGCCCATCAGGTTATATTGACTTGACAGACGGCGTTTTTTGCATTATAATGTTTATAATTATATAAAAAATCGAAATCAAAGGATAAATCATGAAATATTACGATATAACACAGGAATTGTTTTCGTCAAACGTGTATCCCGGCGACAAAGCACCGGCATTCAGGCGTGTATCTCAGATAGAAAACGGGGATATGTGCAATGTAACAGAGCTTGAGATGAACGCGCATAACGGAACGCATATCGACGCGCCAGCTCATTTTCTGAAAGACGGAGAAACGATCGAGCAGATACCGCTTGATAAGCTCATCGGAGAATGCACGGTGAAGTCTTTCTGCGGTGAGATCATGCCGGATGACATAAGAAAGCTGAGCGGAAAAGAAAAGATCCTCTTCAAAGGAGAATGTCAGCTCACGGAAGAAGCGGCTGAAATACTCACGGAATGCGGAATCCATCTCGTCGGCTGTGAATCGCAGAGTATCGCGTTGGTTGATGCTCCGATGAAAGTTCATCTGATAGTGCTCGGACAGAAGATCGTGATTCTCGAGGGACTTGATCTCAGCAAAGTCAGCGACGGAGAATATTTCCTGTTCACAGCACCATTAAAGCTCGGCGGATCGGACGGTGCGCCTTGCCGTGCTGTTCTCTGCGATAACGCTGACACAGAAATTTAATACATGATTTTCAAAAATCGGTTTTATAATTCACGGCGGTGCGGTATAATTGATCCGTAAATATTATATAATCGGTGGTAAAAATGAATAACTTCAAGCAAAAACTCATTTCATTCATGTACGGCAGATACGGAATCGACGAGATGTACTATGGTTTGTTCGCACTCTGGACAGCTCTTCTGCTTCTCAATATGTTTCTGAACTCCGCAATTGTCTCTGTCCTCAGCTCAGCGGTGGTGATCTATATGCTGTACCGCTCGATGTCAAAGAATCACGCAAAGCGCAGAGCAGAGAACAGTAAATTCCTCTCGCTCTGGAGACCCGTAAAAAAGTGGTTCATGTTCCAGCGTGACAAATTCAGAGACCGTAAAAATTACAGATACAGAAAATGTACCCACTGCAAAGCGATCGTGAAGCTGCCGAACAGAAAAGGAAAGCACAGCGTAATCTGTCCTAAATGCAGAGAAAGATTTGACGTAAAGATCTGAAAACAACAGTACTCAAAAATACGGAAAAGAGGCTTCTATGTATAATCTCAAACACAGCGAAAACTTCAATGTCACACTTACCGAAAGCTCCCCGTCTGACGGAATAGTAAATCTTCACCTGACAGCGGACTGTCTGACAGGCGAGGACACCCTTGAGATCAGGGTAAACTGGTTTGTTCCGAATATTGGTATTCATGCCGTGTGGTCTCCGTCACACTATATCAATAAGGATATTTGCGCTGACTGGGGCGGCTATTTCGGCTCATGTGCAATGTCCCAAGCACCTGTAATGTCCAATGTGGATTATCACGATATGAACCGTCAGACAATTGCCTGCTCGGATGCGAAAAACGGTGTAAGAATGCACACGGGCGTTGTTGAGGAAGACGGAACTATCGATTCAGTTGTAATAATAAATGTCGACTGCAATGTTTCGCATTACGAAGCCGATATCCGTATAGATACACGTCCGATCAAGTTCTATGAGGTTGTCGAGGATGTTGTAAAATGGTGGGAAACCTATGACGGATATACACCTGCCGCAGTCCCCGAGATCGCAAAGATGCCGCTGTATTCAGCATGGTATTCCTATCACCAGCATATTGATATTCCCGCAATTGTCGAGGAATGCCGTAATTTCGCAAAGCTTGGATGTAAGGTTCTTATCGTGGACGACGGATGGCAGACAGATGACAACAACCGCGGATACGACTACTGTGGCGACTGGCAGCCTGCACCGGTCAAGGTTCCCGATATGAAAGCATTTGTTGACGCGGTGCATGAGACAGGCATGAAGTTTGTGCTCTGGTATTCCGTACCGTTTGTCGGAGAGTTTACCGAAGCATACGAACGCTTTAAGGATAAAATGCTCAGATTCAGAAGAAGTCATACATATGTCCTTGATCCACGTTATCCCGATGTGCGTGAATATCTGATAACGCTTTATAAAAATGCCGTGACCGACTGGGGACTTGACGGCTTCAAACTCGATTTTGTAGACAGCTTCAGTCAGTCTGATGTCGTAAAAGACGGAATGGACTATGTATCGGTTTATGACGCCGTGGACAAGCTCCTGAAAGACGTGATTGCCGAACTGAGAGCCATGAATCCCGATATTCTGATCGAGTTCAGACAGAGCTATATGGGACCTCTCATGCGTACATTCGGCAATATGATCCGATCCGGAGACTGCCCGTGCGACAGCTGGACAAACAGAATGAACACAACGACACTTCGACTGACAAGCGGTTCAACTGCGGTACATTCCGATATGGTGATGTGGCACTATGACGAAACACCCGAGCAGGCGGCGTTCCAGCTTACAAACGTGCTTTTCTCTGTTCCGCAGGTCTCCATAAAGTGGAACAACATCAGCGAAGGTCAGAGAAAAATGCTGTCATCCTACATAGAACTCTGGCTCAGATACCGCGATGTGCTCCTCGACGGCAAAATGCTGTACAAGGGCTACACCGCAAACTATCCCTATGTATCGTCAAGACTCGGCGAAACACAGGTCGGTGCGGTTTATTCCGGAAAACTCGCGTATATTGAAGTTCCGACAGACGAGATCGTACTCGTGAATGCATCGCTTGATGACAGAGTATTCATCGAATGTGATACCGAAGGACTTGAATATGAATACACAATCTTCAACTGCCTCGGCGAAAAAACAGGAAGCGGATGTGTCACAACAGGCGACTGCGCTGTAATCCGCAATGTTCCCGTGAACGGACACGCCGTACTCGTGAGAAAATAAAAAACTCCAAGGAGAAGACTATGGATGTCAAGAACAAAGTTATCGTTTTCGAGGGAGATTCGATACA
>CAZPPN010000019.1:0-13081 GCA_964588425.1 uncultured Ruminococcus sp.
TTCTGAGAAACACAATTATTATATCAGTTTTTTGTTTTTGTATTATTTGCAAACTGTTGCGAAATTGTGAACACGCCAAATTTTATGAAACGGGATCGCCGATCGTACACTGATACGACCATGCAGATCCCGTTTTGTCGTTATTTGGTTTTTACACAGTCAGTTCAGCTTCAGCCCATTCAGCCGCGCCGAGTGTGATGCTTCTGTCTGTGGGAAGATCCGCCAGCGAAAACTTTGTATGTTCCGTGAGCGAAATATTCTTCTCCGGCGTAATTGAAGAGCGTGAAGCTGCGGTCATCGAGATCGAACACCAGCGTCTTCTCTTCTCCGCCGTCAAGCTTGATTCTCTTGAAACGTACAAGTCTCAACTGAGGCTGTCCGGATTCGCCTGCGCTGTCGAGATAGAGCTGTACGACTTCATCGCCGGCTATGTCGCGCCGAGAGCAATCGCCTGCGGAAAAACCGTGAATTTACCGGGACGGACAACGCCGTGGAGTGCCTCATTTCCGTGGAAATATTTCGGTATTCCGACACGTTCGTTTGCCTGAGACGTCTCGATTATTATCATAAGTTTTTCCTTCAGCGTCATTCCCTCCATGAGATCCTGAACTCTATCGCTGATAGGAAGAGCGGTATCCTTGAATTTCATTGGGATTCTCCTTTATATGATTCATTTGTGTGATAATTATTTTATATCTCAAATTATATCTCAAACAAAACTTCATTTCTCGCCAAAATATATGTGATTTATAGACATAATTTGACTTTTTCAAAAACAGACAGAATTCCCTTTGGCAGTGTTTCCCACTTCGTTCAAGTGTATAATTCTCTATCAATATCTGTACAGCTTGAGCTGACCGGGTGCGAGCCAGTCTCCGCCGATGCTTTCGTCTTCGGTCTCTGAGTAGTAAGCGTCATGTTTATGGATCTTCATGTCCATGAACTCGCCGTTCCAGCCGACACGTTCGATCTTGTTTCCTTTCTTGACATGGATATCGAACCGTCCGCTCTCCGTCCAGCTATTGTTCACTACTGCGAGATAACGGTCTCCGTCCTTCTTGAAGAATCCGAGAACAGCCGGGAGTCCGTGGTCGCAGGTAACGTCGAGGATACCGTCAGTTGTATCACACTGCTTGAACATCTCATAGCCGCCGTAAGCCTTGCCTTTGAGGTATGTAGCAACGTGCTCTGCGTTCAGGAAGAAATCACCGAAATTGTGCAGGAAGTGACGGTTGACACGGGAGAGGCGGTGGTAGGTCTCTGTCTTTTCCCAGAACTCATCGATCGGAGCGAGGCGGTAGTTGGAATACGGTGTTCTTTCGTAGATGAAGAACCACATGATACCTTTCATACCGCAGGCTGCCGCTGTGTTGATCTGCCAGCGAAGATCATCCTCGTTCGGCACACGGTAGCGGAAATGTCCGACTGAGAGAAGAGTTGTCCACGGAATAATTCCGGCTTCTCTTGCGGCATCGGCTACAACGCGAAGGTTCATGAAGTAATCCTGTACGCCATCCTCATCGGGATTCATCTGGGAATAGCGGTCGTAGCAGAGGATCTTGAGTTCAGACTCTGCAATGAATTTCTTCGCCCACTCACCGAAGCTGTCAGCCTTGAGAAGATCCTTCTCCTGACCTTTCCAGTAAGGCAGAATATTGAGATGCGGAACAAGCTCGGGCGCGACTTTCTCCTGGATCTTATGCGCGGCAATGCAGTCCGCAAACGCTTTATCACTACACGGCTCGTCTCCGATGTGGAAGCTGAACACGGCAGGATGATGCCCGAAATCCTCGTATGCTTTGCGGAATCTCTTCTCGTAGCCCTCGGGATCGACGGACGCATCGTTCCATCTCGCTCTATGGTCGCTCATGATGACCTTGATGCCTTTTTCCGCACAGGCGTCGAGGATGGCGAGCATATCTTCTTTTTTGTGATGTGCAGGCGAATACTCGGGGCTGTTTGCCATTGTCATACCGAGTTCAGCCCAGTCATTGACCGCTTCGGGACCGAGAACTCCCGTTGATGTATAATTCCAGAATCCTATCGGGAATTTTTCCATGATGATTTCTCCTTCGTTAAAATTTATTTTACAGTAACCTGATCCGTATCAAAGTCAGCTTCAACCGTGATTCCGTCAGGTGTTCCGTCATCGAATGTAGTACGCTGTACACGTCCGTCGGGGGTTACGAATTCATGTCTGATCATCGGGAGACAGGCGAGGCGTTCGGCGTTTTGGCATACTTCCTCAACCTCGGCGATGCGGTTTTCGTCAGCCGTGATGGGAATATACACCGGATTGCCGCACATATATGCGTACAGCCAGCCGTTGAGTTCTTTCGGAATCAGGTATCCGCCGCCGCATCCTTTCTGTCCGTCCCACGGAATCACTATGCAGTCGTGGTACACAAGATTGAACAACGGTATCGGAATCGCGTCAACTTCGTTTGTGTTTCCGTTGAGAGAAAACGGAGCGTGGTGACAAAGCACCTGAGCTGGCAGGATGCAGTCAGTTACTTCTTCGGATGACGGGATGATTCCCTTCGATGTGAGATATTCGAGGCACTCCCGTCTGTATGCGGCGCAGTCTTCCCTTGTCGCAGGATGGGCAGGATTGAAGCACTCATCAAGATCGACAAGCGAGAACACATCGAGATACGAACCGTCGATTTTTATGCCGAGCTGATCAAACGCAGTGTAATTCCGTCTGACATAATCACGAGCTGCGGATGAGCAGAGATATGTATGCGGTCCGCCGTACCAGATCGAGCAGTACGGATGGCTGCCGTCAGCGTTCAAAACTGCATTGTCAAACGAAAAATCAGGCGCGTCGTAGTAATAATCTCTGTACTGATCGTGGATTCCGAACAAATATCCGCAGTTCTGCACAGTTTCGGCAAGACATCTCATACCATCCGCGCCGCCTGCCTTTTCGTGAGGCGGAAACGGACTCGGGTGTAGATTATCGTAACCGTGATTTCCCCAGCCGTCAAAATGGGTGTATGCTTTTTTCAGCCCACGTTCTCTGAGTGCCTTAATCTGCTCAGCTCTCTCCGCAAATGTCACATAATTATCGTTAGCTTCCGGCCTGTCGGGTTTGTAGTAATCTGATTCCGGTGAGATATGATTTGCTATTCCCTCGTGAATGATCGGACAGCCGAGAAGTTCTCTGACACGCGGATTCTTCGCGATCTTTTCTTTCAGCGTGATAAGACGACCGCGATCCTTGACATACTGCCTGTACGACAGCGCAAAATCGTTGTAATCGCAGTTTTCCATGAATCGGAAGATGATCTTCCTGCGGTAACTCATATGACCAAGGGTCGGAACCCACATAGGCTCGATTTTTTCACCCATACGATGTGCGCTGCATTTCGCGTCATACGGTGTATCGAATATTGCAAGATAGCCTGTGCCGCCGCGAACCTGTCCGAATATGGGCATATAGAACACCGCAGAGAATAACGGTGCGCTCCATCCGCCGATTTTGGTTCCGGTCGGTATGATCTGCCCCTGTCTGACGGGAATCACAGAATACGAGTGCGGCAGATTGTTCTCACCCAGCGTGGGATGATCGCCGAACTCTTCACCGAAATCAAACGGCGCGGGATAGCTGACACATTCGATCTCGCACTTACCGTCACCGTCAACCTGAACTGTGAAGTAAACGTCATCCGTCAGCTTTTCGATCTCAGCGGAAGTACGGACTGTAATCTTATGTTCACCGAATCCTTCGTATATCGCATAAACCCCATCAGTTGTTCCCGTTTTGAGCACACCCTCTTCTTTCGGCATGGGAAACTCAATCTTCTCCCCGCCCGAGAAAACGACATACGGTCTGTCACTCATCGTCCACTCAGCCCCGAAAACCGTGATCTTGTACTGACACGACGCAGGATCTGCCGTGAGCGTGATATTTCTGCCTTTCGTAATATATTCAGCCATAATATCCTCCATGATGGAAATTAATAGTAAAAAAACAGTAATGAATAATTTAGGCTGTTTTTTCTCTTCTCACTAATTATTTGTGTACTCCTCGCGCTCGGAGACATTCGAGAATAACATCAGGATTATTACAAGTGATAAGTTCAGCACCGTTCTTTATTGCAATATCTACTCCTTCTGAGTCTTTGACACCGGCGCCTGCCCACGGACTTACACCTTTTACTTTCATAACGGCAAATTCTTCTTCCGTTGACATAATACTGCCGTCCTTGAACATACAAGCGCAGTACGCGAATGAATACGGATCTATCGCACATTCACCCATGCACGATTCCGGATAATACACGTGCTGTCTGTACTTCTTGCCGTATTTTTTGAAGACATATTCGTTAAGCTTTGCGTTCCAGCTGTTGATAACAACGCGGTCGGTGTAGTTGTATTCGTCAATAATCGCAAGAACCTTGTCGCAGACGTCATATGCGTATTCTTCGTTTCCTGCGGTCGGGTAAACTTTGAGTTCGATATCGAGCGTCATTGTGGGATGATCCTTGACCAGCTCCATGAGATCAATGAGCTTAGGGATTTTTGCGCCCTTGAACTGCTCGCCCTTTTTGATGCCTGCGTCAAGCTCCTGAAGTTCATCGAAAGTCATGTCACGCACAGCGCCGCTTCCGTTTGTGGTTCTGTCGACCTTGGGATCGTGGATGAGAACGAACTCGCCGTCTTTTGTCATATGAACGTCAGTCTCGATCTGGTCAACACCGATCTCAACAGCGGCACGGAACGCCTCCATTGTGTTTTCGGGATATTTTGCCGACCAACCTCTGTGAGCCGCCACAAAAATGTTATTTCTGCTGAGTGTCCAATAGTTTTTCATATAAATCCTCCATCTGCCGCATTAATGCGACGAATAAGCCTTAGCGTTTTTGTTTTGATTATAACATCCCATCCAAATGTTTTCAATAGTTTTTAGAAAAAACAAGAAAACTCGTACAACGAAAAAGCGGCATCCCCATGAACAATCACAAGGATACCGCTGTATTTTATTCAAAGAATGAAGTGAGAAATTTATCCATCGGTCCGTCAAAGAGCGCTTCGCAGTACATTCCGCCCCATGTGACGCCCTGATTTCCCGAACAGTAGAGAATGTATGTCTTTCCCTCAAATTCGCAGATATCAACATCGCTGTTGTTCGTGTTGAGGTGGCTGAAATTCTTCTCCAGTTCCTTTTGTGTCAGCACTACACCGGCTTTGGGGTGGAGATCCTCTTCGCTGGGTACAAGAACGGGATTGTAGAAACCGATTTCCCATGTTTCAAAATCCTGCGTTCTGTAAATGTACGGCGCAAATCTCCATGCCGGAAACGCTTCAAGGCAGATCATGTAATAATATCCGTCATGATATTCGAGCGCGGGACAGGCGATGTATCTCTCCTTCGAGTAGGATTTCTCAGGCGGCAGCAGGTTCCAGTTTTTGAGATCTGCAGATTCCGCAAAGAATTCCGTGAACGGAGTGCCTATGTGCTCGTTTTCCAGCCTGTTTCCGTCAGCTCCGTCCCTGTATCCGCATTCGATTGCCATCATGTATTTTCCATCGCCGCGGCATACTGCGGTATTGTACAGCATAAAATTCTCCGGCATCTCAAGAACGAGCTTTTTCTCCCAGTTCACGAGATCGCCGCTTTCATATCTGTACACGCAGTTCTCGGCAGTCGCAAAGACGTACACTCTGTCATTCACACAGTATGACTGATAGAATCTCGATCCGTCGCCGCCGACAGGGGAGAAAAACTCGCCGGTAACATAATCGCAGACTGCCGCACACGGTCCGGGTGTTCCATTGAAGCCTCCCCAGAAGTTTTCAAGCCTCATGAGTCTGCCCTTGAACACGAACACCGACATTTCGCCGCCGTTTGAGGAAATGATGCCCTGCTTTTGGATTTTCGGATACTTTCCGCTGATTTTTCTCTGAACAATGTTTATTTCACGCATATTTGACCTCCTTAAATCGCGAACATAATCCACTCACCCGCGCCGAGAGTTGTGGAATATACATTACCGTTTTTCTCGGGAGCGGTACCGTATCTGCCGTCGAGAATCTTCATTTCACCCGACTTAACAGTAATATCCGTTCTGACAGCCGCTTCGGGAGCGAATTTGTCACCCTCAAAGTTTTCGTTTATTACGCCGTCGTTGTTTGCAGCATACACAATCCATCCGTCCGATGTACGGTTGTATGCGGTATGGAGTCCGCCGCTTACTGTGCAAGGAATGAGCTTTTCGAGAATTGCGCCGATATCCTCGATCTTCACGATATTGCTGTACTTCTTCGCGAACGAATGATCGTTTGAAAGGTCGATGAGGTAATCGTACTTCTCGATCGCTTCCGTCCGGTCTGCATGGATAATGTCGAACACATCGGGGAATCCGCCGTTTCTGACAACGTGATTCTGATTTCCGATCTTTCCATCACATCCGAGGAGAGCATGAACGGTCTTTTTCACCTCAGGGATATACTTCATGTCATCCGCAAGCGGGAATTTGAGGTAGTTGTCCCCGCGGTCGATTTCCCACATCGGCATATTTGCAGGAAGAACTATCGCAAACGGTGTGAATGCCTCGCCGATGTCCGGGAATTTTTCGGTGAATCTGAGAAAATCGTGCTTGACCTGACCGTACGGTGAGAGATCGAAGTCGTTGTAATTGCGGAAAGTATTGCAGACGCCGTATTCTTCACCCATTGCAGTAGCGCCGGAGAGGTATGCGTATCGCCATGCACGTTCCTGGAGTGAACGTGAACTGCCGCCGCGTTCTCTTTCCTCAGGTGTACGGTCACGTCCGCTGCCGTTCTGAAGCTGGCTTTCGATCCATTCGTCCTGTCCTTCTCTGAGCGAGAACGGGATGGTAAGTCCGTAGTCTCCCATGACGCCCCAGCATTCGTAGTATATACCCCATCTGATTTTCGCGGCTTTTGCCATACCTCTGGTGTATGCCATCTGAATTCTCATATCGGGAATCTGCCAGCCTACTTCGGGGAGAAGGATACGCACGCCGTTTGCAATCTCAATTCTGTGCGCCATGAAATAGCTGTCAGCAGGGATAAGCAGATCTCCGCCCATCATAGCCGCGCGTCTTTCGTAAAGCTCGTTTATGTCCTCCATGAGCTCAGCATAATTCTGGGGATCACAGTGAGACGTCCATTCGACGGGAGTAAACGCTTCAAGGAAGAGCTTTTCTCTGCCCTCGCGTATATCAGCCCAGATTTCAGCTCTCTGCTCGGGTGTGGGATTTTCGCATCCGCGTTTTTTGTAGAGATCCGCAATTCTTTCGCAGTCGCTTCGGTAGTTCGATGCCCATTCGTGAATCTGGTATCCCCAGAAATTGTCACCGAGAAGTTCTCTGTAATGGTTGATCAGCGACTTATCGTAGTCATACCATGTCGGAAGACCAACGCCGCCCTGCAGTCTGTCGATATAGAACGGGCACTTGAGCTCAGAGAGAATACTGTGAAGCTCTCCACCGATCTTTCCCATGCTGTTGAAGACGAATTCATCGGGCATATAGTTGGTATGCATGACCTTGATTCCGTCGCCGTCACGGTAAAGACCTTTATCAATCATCCCCTTCCAGGATTCTTTTGAATATGTGTGGATAAATGTAAACATAGATTCCTCCGTGATGTAGTATTATTTCATAAGTCTTGGAGATCCGAGATAAATGCTGTCGAGCATCTTGATGTTCATATTGCGCTCGGACGGTATCTGTTCGTATGTTTCGAGATTTTCGATAGGCTCGCTTGTGAGAAGAATGATCTCGCCTGCCGCAGAATCGGAGAAATCAAGCACATCTTCGTTTCCGTATCTTACAGTCTTTGCTTCAGTCTTGACAAATTCTCCGCCGACACTTCTGTAAACTGTGAGCTTAGTCTGATCTGCATATTCGGGAAGTACGAGGAAGCAACCCTCTCCGCGGAGATTTTCGACTGTGATTACATAGGAATCCGCAGTAATTTCCGCATCAACCTTGAATCCGCCCTCAGCGAACAGCGAGAAAGCAGTATTGTCCTGAGAACGTGTCGCGGGACAGATGCGGATCACACCCTCGTGGCTCTGGATCATGGATTCGCAGAGAGCTTTCACGATGATGGGGGTTGTCTCGAAATCGAAGTGTGTGAAATCTTCGGTTTTTACCATTCCCTTTTCGCCGTTGTGTATGTTGGTGGGTCGGAACCAATCAGATCCTTTTCCAATCATTCTCGGCTCACCCGATTCAGCATTAAATCCGTTCGGGAATCCCTGCCATACTTTAAGCTGTTCATGAGCACATTCGAGCATTTCCTGCGCCATACCCATTCTCGCACAGAATATAGGTCCGAGATCCCAGAACGTACCGGTGTGAGAATGGAGACACATCTGGTTCATCATATTGTCGAACATGGGAGTACCCTTATCCTTGAGACCGAATATACCTGCCGGGTAAAGGGGAGCGTATTCAATATCCGGGAAACCGTAGCAAATTTTCGGGCTTTTTTTGTTGCCGTATGTGTTTCTGACAAGCTCACCATTTCTGTATCCGATACCGAATACTTTCTTGTCGCCGAGCGGTTTTCTGCCCTTGCCGATGCCGTATGTGAACACTTCACCGTCCCAGTCATCCTCGGGATCAAGGTCGGTGAGAATTGGCGCGGGAAGATTTGCGATAACATCGTCGATCTTTGCCTTCATCTCATCATCGGCAAATTCTCTGTAAATCGGGAATACTGCTTTAACGATGACGAGATCCGTGTAGCAGTCGTCTGTCTGGGGGTTGCCCTCATACGGAGTTGTGCCGTGGATGTGGTAGAGCCCGTCCTCTTCCTTGACAAGCATATCGAGGTAGAATTCAACAGAACCCTTCATGATCGGGAGTGTGTAATTTTCAAGGAAATCGCGGTCGCCGGTATATCTCCAGTGACGCCACATATGCATTGCGATCTGGGATCCGCAGGTACAGTTGAGTGAATCGTAGTCGGCTCCTCTGCCGTATCTGTCGGTTACGTCGTGGAAGAACGCCCCTTTCTTCGCGGAAATTACAGGCTCATGCTTTTTCTCGACTGCTGCATATTTATATGCATTCTCCAGTCCGTTCCGTCTGAGGTTGTAGTAATTCTGAGCAAGCTCGCCGTGTCCTACGGTATCAAGCGGTGCATACATATGCTGGAGGTTGTAGTGGAAATAGTACACCCATGAAATATGGTCATGGTACATATTCCATATCATACTTGTGAAGTGCGGAGGATATGCTCCTCTGTTCGCACTGTTCATGTAGTAGAGATAGAGGTAGTAATGGTTTTCGATATAGTCATCGGCAATGGAGATGTACGATCTGTTCCAGAAGCTCTCCCATGCCGCCTTGTGTTCTTCGTACAGAGCAGCCTCGCCCTGAGCAATTGCGGAATCAAGTGTTTCTGCACAGAGCTTCTTCGCTTCGTCAACATTCTCGCCGAGTCTGATTGTGAAGTAGATTGTGAAATCATGCTCGTTCTTTCTGTCAAACACAATCGCGCCTTCGTGGCAGTTTCTGCGTTCGGTGTATCTGATTGCATTGTCTCCCACAAGAGCCATGCCGAGGCAGAATTTTGTTCCGTTCAGTTCCTGTGTGATGAAGATTCTCTCACCGTCTGCGTAGGTTTCAGTTCCGTCAAGACCGATTTCGGGTTCGGGAAGCTGCTGGGAATACCATCTCCACAGAACACGGCTGCCCCAGTGTGCAAGACGGATCTCGGGAGCTTCGCCTTCTTTGGAATTCACCTTGCAGCGCAGAACTGTCGTATGTGAATCGGCGGACGCAAACATTCTTGCACAAATACTGCCGAACGGGGTCTCTGCGTCAATATTTGCTGTCGCATCGGCGAGAGATAGGCGTGTGCAGAAATCCTTCTGATAAATGTATTCGAACATCGGGCTGTCGAATCTTACAGTCAGCTCTCCACCGTGCTTTACGGATGTCAGCTTTTCATCTCTGCCGGAGCAGTAGCATTCATCGTCGTATGTAACACCTGCCGGGGCATCGTTCCAAAGGTCGCACTTATTGATGTGAATATGCAGACCGTCCTTTTCAAGCCAGAGAAGTGAGCCCATGTCACCGTCACCGAGAGGAAGTCCGGCACTCGGCGTATTGAGAGGCGTTCCGAAATAAAGGTCGTGCTTCGGAATATGCGAGGTTGTATTACGGTTCCATTTCTTTGATGATGCGTCAAATAATGTCTTTATCATAATCTATCTCCTTTAACTATTGCAGACATTCTTTATTATTCCTAATTATATCATATCGTTTCGGGGAATAATATAATAATTGTACAGAAAAATATGACTTTTGATGCAGTTTTGATTTTTCGGTCAGCAATCACTTGAAAAACGCTTCAAGGAACTCGTCCAGCGGTCCGTCGTACACAGCTTCGCAGAGGAACGAGTACGTCATCTGGTCGCCGCTTGCGTAGTAGATATGTGTCTTTCCCTCGAATTCGAACAGGTCGACGTCGCTGTTATTGATGTTCAGTCCGTGTTCGAGAAGGTCAAGCTCTTCTTCCGTGAATGTGCAGCCTTCGTGAGGAATTCTGTCCTCATCGCCGAACATCATGATGGGGTTGTGGAATCCGACTTCCCAGTCGATGAAATTCTTCGTGCGGTAGATATACGGAGCGTAACGCACACACGGAAGCGCTTCAAGGCAGATCATATAATACCAGCCGTCGGAATATCTAAGCGCAGGGCAGGCGTTGTATCTCGCGGATGTGTAGGAGCACTCGTCGGGCATCATTGTCCAGTTTTCGAGATCCTCGGACTGTGCGAAAAATTCGGTGAACTTAACTCCGATCTGCGGAATATTGTATCCTTCCTCATGGCTGACCTCGATCGCCATAATGTATTTGCCGTCCCCTTTGCATACGGAAGTGTTCCACATACGTCTGTCGGGGCAGTTTATGATATCGCGGGCTTCCCAGTTTTTCAGATCCTTTGATTTGAACATTCTTACCGTATGACCACCACGCGGATCGTGCCATGTCGACTGATCGTCCGACTGATACATGGTCAGCGGCTTGTCGTCTCGTGTAGCCGTAGCAAAAGCGTAAATTGTGTCCCCCTCGACAAAAGCGGATGCGAAATAGTAGCCTTTGCCGAATATATCGGAGGTCTCACCTGTTTTGAGATTGCGCGCTCGGATGCTGTTTCCGACTTCTCCCACGCTCTCGACAATGACAGGTTCGCCTTTGAAAATTACCGGAGTCTGCTCCATACCGAGCTTCATAGTGCCGAGCTTTCTTATGACGGGTGCGCGTCCCGTTCTCTGATTGAGGCTGTAAACAAATTCTCCCATAGTATGACCTTACCTTTCTTTGCATATGAGGAAATTTTTCTCCGTTATAAATATCCGGAACATTTTGTCTGAATTAATTATAACATATCAAAAAAGCGCATGATAACAGTTTTTGGTCCTGTTCACAATGTGTGATTACGCTCGTCCCCTGTTATGTTATATTCGCCGTTTTTGCAGATTCGCTGTCAGTTCATCGGCGGATTGATATGCGTGCGCTCGAATTTTATCATCTTATTTCCCTTGTATGTGAGAACGCCGCAGTCACCTTCGTTATACAGATCATACTCAAAATCCGATTCAACGCGAATCTCGATCAGGTTCTCATTTCCAGTCAGAAACGCCAGCATGAACACGGATATGCAGTTGAACGGAGCGAGTTGCGTTTTCTTCTTTTTTTATCAGCTTTACTTCCGCATTTTGGACGGGAGCATTCGATCTTTGAGAATAAGCGCGTGAGATATACAGAACAGCAAGACAAACTGCCGAAAAAACTGCAATGTAACACAGCTTGATCAACATACCGTTACTCCTTTCGTTTATCGCTGTCAGTTCCGCTGCGCGTCGATACAGGCGTCAATCACGAGAACCACAGCAAGCGCGGCGATCTCATCCGACGGATTGTTCACGGAAATTTCGTAAGCATCGCCGAATGTGAACCACTCTTTCTCAACGGACGCGACAACATTATCCCCGTCGAGGATGTCGTAATCGTGATCCCAGAAGTCACCCTGCACACTCCAGGAGCTATTCATACCCGCACCGTTTACCGAATACTCGGGACAGAAGAACGAAAACTCCTTGACAACCTCGGCGAACTCTTCTCCGTTGAGGAAAATCAGATACTTCGGCAGGAATGTTAAAAGCTGCTGCTCGATATACGC
This sequence comes from uncultured Ruminococcus sp., assembly GCA_964588425.1. Lineage (GTDB taxonomy): Bacteria > Bacillota > Clostridia > Oscillospirales > CAG-272 > UMGS1696. The sequence goes on from CAZPPN010000019.1 coordinate 12,179, forward strand.
AAGCTCATTTCCTGCCATGTCATAGAGATGCAGTTTCTTACCGAAAGTCAGGATCTCGCCTTCGACGTAATACTTCTCCGCACCGGATTCGTCATATATCGAGAAACGGTCGCCCCATGTGAATATCTCCTGCTTTATGTAAAGGTTCATAGAATACCCTCCTGTGGTTTGTATATTACAAGTATAGCATATATCGGCGCGGTTATAAAGGGGATCGGGCGAATTTTAATCGAAAATTAAGGAATGCCTTGACAATCCTCAAGCGCTATGATATACTGAAAACGTGATACGGGGACGGCACCCATAAGAAAAAACGGACATCACGAGCGAAACAGCAAAGGGGATGACACCCATAGAAAAAAACATTATTGTTGTTGACGAGCAAGGAAATGAATACGAAGCTACCTACCCCAAGCGTGCAAAGGGCCTTGTAAAAAACGGCAGGGCGCGCTTCATTGATGAGAATACGATTTGCCTTGCGTGCCCTCCGAGTGACAATATATTGGAGGATAATAAAATGTCAGCATATAACGAAAACAGCGTAACAAAGAAAGAGATTTTTGAACAGATCAAGCAGCTTCAGGATAAGCTAATGGATATAAAGGAAGTGCTTGTTCAGATGAATTTTGTCGATCACGTTTTCAATGAAGATTGCGATTACAATATTGATATTGCAAAAGCAAAAATTGACGGAATGACAGAAGTATTCGCAAGTCGTGAGCAGACAATACAGAAGATGCTTCAGTTCTACATTGATCTTTACAGCAAAGCCGACGCTGAAACGCCTGCCGAATAATCAAATACATCAAAGCCGGTATCATTTTGGTATCGGCTTTTTCATTTTTCAAGTTGACTTGATTCTCTGCATATGTTATAATTTACTCAATTAAACTATGCACATCC
>CAZPPN010000020.1:0-12791 GCA_964588425.1 uncultured Ruminococcus sp.
CGTCTCGGTCGTGTTCTCGGTCCTAAGGGTCTCATGCCGAACCCCAAGGCAGGTACAGTTACAATGGATGTTGCTAAGGCTGTTAACGAAGCTAAGGCAGGTAAGATCGAGTACCGTCTCGACAAGACAAACATCATCCACTGCCCCATCGGTAAGGCTTCCTTCGGTACAGAAAAGCTCGCTGAGAACTTCAACACTCTCGTAGGCGCTGTTATCAAGGCTCGTCCTGCTGCTGCTAAGGGTCAGTACATCAAGAGCTGCGTTGTAGCTTCTACAATGGGTCCCGGCATCAAGGTTAACACAGCTAAGCTCGGTTAATCAACCACAACAACAAACAAAAGCGATTCTTTGGATTTATTCCATCGAACCGCTTTTTTGTTTTGTTTAATTTATTCAGCGCAGTAGAGCTCTTTCAGCTTTGCAATATCGTCATCCGCAAGAGCACGGTCAACGATCAGCATTTCGTCAATGAGTGCCGAGAGATGTGAGCCGTAATTTCCGGTACCGTCCTGACCGATTCTCACGGGCAGTTCTGTGTCAAATGATGCATCCTTGAAGATGTCTTTGATCGGCACAGGCTTTACAGATCCGAAGTCAACGGAGAATCCTACCGTTCCGGCTTCCCTGTCAACTGAGCAGATAACATAAACCCATCCGTCCTTGAAGTCGATCGGGAGAGGCGCGCCGGTATCCATTCTGTTGTTTCCGTTGCCGTAGTTGAAGAACAGCGCAGTTCCGCTCGCACCGATGATGAAACCGTCGTTGGATCCACTGCCCCAGTTTTTGTTCGACAGGATCGCAGGGTCGCCCGGAATACCGCCGGTCTTGAGCCAGAATGATACAGAGAAGCTGTTCTTTCCGGGTTTGAATCCATCTGTTGTGATGTATCCGTCGTCAAATCTTACGCCCTTGCCATAGTAGCCGTCGAGGTAGTAGAACTTGCCGGTTGATTCGGTTTTGAGCTTTCCGGATGCATCGGAGTTGTCGCCGTCGAATGTGAAATATGCGATAATACCGTCACCGATTACATCAGCCGCACCTCTGCCGCTTCCGTAAGCAGGAGTGGGTGTGCTCTCGCGTGTTCTCTGCGGATTGTTGTACTGGATAGTGTAAACGGGACGCTCGCCTGCCTCTATACCTTCGAAAACACCGCTCGGAACGAGAGATATCCAGTTCTCGGGCTGCTTGTATCCGAGTGCATGAAGAACGATCGACGCGCTGTCACGGATCTGCATATCGACTGCAGCGCCGCTTTTTTCAACGGTCTTGCCCTTTAATGCGAACATGACGCGCATTTCTTCTTCAGTTTTGCCGCCGTGACCGTGACCGAATCCGCCGTGGTCAGCAGTAACGATGAAGAGCGTATCGTCGATGAATCCGCGCTTTTCGTACATATCGTAGATTCTGCGGATGTAGCCGTCGGTGATGCCGATCTGATTCAGGTGCTGTTCTGTGCCGTAGCCGTAATGATGTCCGGCACCGTCAACTTCGTCAAACTGAACGAACAGGAATTTCGGATCGTGTTCTTCAAGGTACGCGCAGATCTTGTCTGTCAGCGCAGCATCCTTTGCTGTGTCCTCAGTTACACCGAGATTGTTTTCGATAATACCGTAGTTGATGGGATTCCAGTTGCAGAACGATGCCAGTTCGCAGTCGGGATCATTCTCTCTGATCACGCGGAACACGCTCGGGAACGGTGAGTCTGTATCGTAAGGCACGCTTGAAACCAGCCCGTTTGTCAGTCTGTGCAGCTCGGGTGTTACGCCGTGGAGCATTGAACCCCAGCACTCAGCGCTGATCGACGGTATTGATGTATATACGTCATACGCGATCGAGCCGCCTTCGAAAATCTTGTCAATGTTCGGTGTCTCGGCTTTGGTGAAGAAATTACCCGCGCCGTCAACTCCGATCAGAGCCACTCTTTTGTAAGTATACATGATTGTCCTCCTTGAATCAAGGTGAATTATTGCTGTTTATTTTATATATTCGACTTCCGTATTATCCGAAACCACTTCAACAGCCGACGGAACTGTGCAGCGGGCAGTACATCCCTGCTTCATCTCAACTGTGATCATGCCGAACTCCGTGGGAATCTCGACCGATGCGGATTCAAGTCCCATAAGCGACGGATCGAGCGAAATCTTTCTGTATCCCGGCTCGAGAACTTCGATTCCGGTGAGCGCTTTGGGCAGCGAGTACAGCGGAGTTCCTCCCCATGCGTGGCTGTGGTCGAAATGGTACGATTCGTTCGGGGGAATGAAGCCTTCTGCGAGTCCTTTGCGGCACTCTCTCACAGGCTTTTTCCACTTTTCGATCACATCGAGCGTATATTTATCTCTCAGACCGCTTCGATAGATTGCACCGAGCAGGAAGTGAGCGAAATACGGCTGATATCCGCCGAGTGAATCATCGTTTACAGCACGCTCGACAAGCTCAGCCTCGACATCCTTATCGCAAATTCCGAAATACACGGCAAGAATATTCGCGTGCTTGCGGTAGTATCTCTCCTCCACGTTCTGCGGCATCCATCCTCCGATAAGATGCTCGGGTGTCGGTGTGTTCAGTCCTTCGAAATACAGACGTCTGTCCTTGTCATAGAGAAGCTCATTGATGTTCTTCTTCATTTCTTCTGCCATAGCTGAATACCGAGCGGAGATCTCACATGATCCGAGTATGGAGAAAATCTTCGCGGCAGTACCGAGCGCACCGCAGTAATACATATTAAGGCAGGTCTGTCCGAGTGCTTTCGGGGGATGATGGAGAGATATTCTGCCGATGAAAATCCAGTCGATGAACATATAGTCCGGCGGATTCTCGATCAGTCCGTTGTCTCCGACATATGTTTCAAAAAGGTTCAAGAGCATTGTCAGCGCGTCGCGGCATTCTTCAAGAAGCTCCCGTCTGCCCGTATGAAGATACACATCGTACAGCATCTGCACCCAGATCAGGCTGTATGTCGTGTGAAACATTCTTCCGCCGTTGTTTCTGATCAGCTCGGCTGTACGTTTTACGTCAAATTCCGCAAGCCGCATATCGCCGAACGAAAACAGCGTCATCAGGCTTTCGATATAGTAATCCCCCGTGCAGGCGAGAGGTTCGCTGTGCTTCGGGCTGTCGAGATGAATCATCTGCCGGCATATTCTGAGCGTATGAGCGCAAACATCAAGCACATCGTTCAGCTCAGCGTCGGATGTGACAGTCTTCGCTTCAATTTCAACGGGATAAGATGTAGTGACAAACACGGGTGTGATGAATGATTCTGAATCGGAATCGTTCTCGGCATGGATAACAAGTCCGCCGAGGCTGTAAAGCTGGAATCCGCGGTAAACCGAATCTCTGTCAAAAACGCAGTTCTCCTCGCGTCCGTATTCACCCTCGATCTCCATGCTGCACATTCTGACGCTGACCTTTCCCTTTGTCTGAACGTGAAGCTCGGCAAATCCTGCGTAGATTCTGTCAAGCTCGACAACGACATCCTTTGTCTCACCCGGCGCGAGTCTGATGGGCATATTATCAGGCACGATGCATTCTTCCGATCTTACGGGAATTTCCGCATCCTCGCAGTGCCAGATATTTGCAATTTCCTCGGCATCGGAGTATTCGTCCGGCTCGATCCGTGAATCGAAGGCATCAGACGAGTAAGCGTGAGGTCCGAGGTAAGCTCCGTTTCTGCGAGCCTGCCATGTTCTGTCAGTAGTCACAACGGTCTCACTTCCGTCCTCGAATGTGATCCATCCGGTAAGCATAAATCCGCCGTGTCCTTTTGAATATTCGCAGATTGCGACAGGCTGCAGCTTCACCTGAGCTAAAAACTCAACGGTATCCGAATCCGGTGTGAGTGTCAGCGTGCTTGCGTAGTGTGCCCCTCTCACCTTGTCGTTTGTGAGAAAATCACCGCCGACCGATATCGGACCGGTTGCAATGATCTCACCGCCGCAGTACAGTCTGAATTCCGTATCACCGCTGAATCTGATCTTCATCTGCGCGATCTTTTTTTCGAATTTATACTCTTTTCTGAACTCCGCGACAGCATAAGGCCATTCTTTTTCGTTGTCGAGTCCGGAAATTTTTGTGATCTGCAGATCGGGGTATTTCTCCCTGTTCAGCCAGATCCATTTTTCAAGCTGTCTCATATTAGTCTCCTTTGATCAAGCGGTACCGCAGACGTTCACAGGCATCCGTAGAGGATATTTCTCAATCTCGGTGAGATGAATCCTTCCTGGTTGTTCAGCATATGCTGAGTATAGACAAGCGCAAGTCTGTTTGCGGGATCAATGATAACCCACGAACCTGCCGCGCCACCCCATCCGAATTCACCGATCGGACTGAGCGAGCCTCCGCGTACTCTGTCAATCATTGTCCGTACGCCGTAGCCGTAACCGTAGCCCGCAAGATGCTCCCAGTTCATGTCTTTCATCTGTGTTTCGTTCAGCGTGTTAGTTCTCCACAGGTCGATCGTCGCCTGCGAGATATATCTGTATCCGTCCGCGGATGTTCCTCCGTTTGCGATAGTATCGGCGAACTTCATGTAGTCCGAGCAGGTGGAAACAACTCCGGCACCGCCCGAATCGTACTCGTCTCCGAGGATATGTCCGCAGGTATTGTTCGTTGGGATAAATCGCTCAAGTGCATCGTTGAAGTTGTACTGAACCGCAAGTCTCTCCATTTTTTCAGCGGACGGAAGATTGTAGCAGGTGTCATCCATTCCGAGCGGATCGAAAAGCACCTCGCGCGCGTAATCTTTCAGTCTCTTTCCGGCGATGACTTCAATAAACGCACCGAGAACGTCATGGCACAGGCTGTAATTCCAATGCCCACCAGGCTCAAAGCAAAGCGGAGATTTCGCGATAGCTTTGGCGATCTCACGTGTAGGGCAGTGTCCGTTTGTAGCTTTTTTCACAGCACGGACGTGTTCTGTGTCAAAAACATAGTCAAATCCCGCGGTCATGTTGAAAAGCTGTCCGACCGTGATCTTTTTCTCGGCAGGAACGATCTCTTCCCTGCCGTCTATCTTTTTTCTGACGGTCATATTTCCGAACTCGGGCATATACACATCAAGCGGATCGTTCATCAGGAATTTTCCCTCTTCGTGCAGTCTGAGCGCGAGGGATGTTGTTACAAGCTTTGACATGGACCAGAAATAGTAGAGCTCATCCCCCTGCATCGGCTTTCTGTTGCCGACATCCGCCCATCCTGATTGATATCTGTAAATTTCCTCATGATCCTTGTACACAATGCAGTCGTTTCCGGGGATCCTCCATGCGGTCAGCCAATCCTGAAATTCACGCAGTCTGTTGAAATTCATAGTCCCGTACCTCAATCAATATAGTAAATTTCCATATCGTAGTGATATCCTGTGGATGCGAATGATTCAAGCTGAGGATTCGAGTCGTCAATCCAGATGTCGACTTCCCATTCCTTAATCATCGAGCCGACATCCGATGCGATTCTCACGCCGAAATCGTACTTATCGTTCTTGACGTAGAGGCGTGTTCCGAGGGGAATATAGTTTTTGTCAACCGCGATAACGGATTCGTCAGCCATTGTGCCGAGATATGTGAGTCCTTCAAGATTGTAATATGTTGCAGGAACAACCCGTCTGTGGGAATATGTATATGTTACGCCGTCGCTTCCGACGAATGATCCGCCCACACCGATTTCGTATTTTTCATTGACAGGCCACTTTGTGATGTTTTCCGACGCAAGAGATCTCGACTGCTCAACACCGTTCTTGTATTCGATAGTGTAAACTTTTTCCTTTGTACCGGACTCGCCGTACCGGATGTAGTTTGTCGTTCCGCGCGGGATAGTATCGACATTGATAACTTCGCTTTCGTACGCGATGGTTTCCGTGACAGTCTCCGATCCGTAGGTGATCTTGTCGATCGTAATAACACAGTCAGCGGCGATCATGTGATCGAGGGATACGGAAGGTACTTCACCCTCAGCGAGCTTGCATCCGACCTTATCGAGAAGTTCACCGAATGTGATCTGTTCCGTGGATACATCAATATCCTGACGCGAATAGAAATCGAGCTTTACCGTATAGAGTTGTCTCGGCGGTTCTGTCTCAGCTTCGGTTTCGCTTTCTTTTGTATCCGATGTCTCGGTTTCGGTGTCTGCCGATGTATCTGTTTCAGCTTCTGTTCCTGCTGTCTCGTTCAGCACAGGATCATTCTCGGGCTCGATCACCTCGGGCAGTTCATCCCGTATATCGGACATATCGTAATCCACGGGCTGTTCTTTTCCGAGCACCACATTAACGCTTACAATCAGTGCGGTAAGAATCACGATAAGCGCAGCGGCGGATGCAACAACGGTTCTGAACAGCTTTCCGTGAGCGAAGGTACCGGCACCGCTGTTCTCTTCGGTTTTCTCAGCCGCATCAGCCACATCAGCGGGAACGGCAGCCGGAACAGTCCCGTCGGTTTCTTCATCGGATGTTTTATTTCCTTCAATCACTCCGCGGATGATGTTTTTGTGCTCTTCGGAATGCTCTTCACCCTTTTCGCGGATTCTGATCGGAGCTGCAGTTGCTGACACGGAATGGCGCGCACCGGTTATTCTCTCGGCAACATATGCAATGTCATCGGGATCTGTGGAGTATTTTCCGCCCTCGTATGGATCGTCCTCGATTTCTTCTTCGCCTTCCGCAGATTCTTCGGATTCAATAGATTTTTCAGCGGATTCTTCGGACTCATTTTTGTCAATGTCTGCTTCTTCCGATATGGGTTCGGCAGCTTCATCCACAGTTTCTTCCGCCTCGTTCTCACGGACAGGTTCGGTCGTTTCTTCAGCCTGATCGTTCTTGTTTGTCATCTCATCATCAACAGGCAGATTTTTATCGTTGCTAATCAAGTTGAAAATTCCTTTCAGTTATTGAAATTACTTCCAATTGAGTATCTGTCCTCATGCGATATTTTTCCAGAGTACAGTTATCTATGATAAATTATAACATAAACGGAAGTAAATATCAATAGAATGCCGCAAATATGCTCAGCCTCTTCGAGTCTTAGGAAAACAAAAACTGCCCTGCTGATCGGAAATTACCGACATTACAGGACAGTATGAATTCTGTTTTTTACTTTATTCTGCCAAAGAATTACACGATCAGTCCGGGAGAGTCGAACATATCCATGTTTCTCTTCTTGCAGATGACAAGACCTCTCATGCAGTATCTCGCGATGAAAGCATCTTCACAGGTAGCAAGCTGACCTTCAACGAAGCTGTTGTATTCTTCCTCGTTCAGCGCGTCAATCTCGTCTGTCATGTTGTAAAGCATACCGTATGTGGAAGCAACGGTAATGATTTCCATACCGAATTCGCGCGCGATATCGCTGATGTCATCAAGGTCAAGTCCACCGAACATATCGCAGTTGTGTGACTTTTCAACCTGCGCGAGCTTTCTGAACGCCTTCAGCTTTTCTCTGTTGTCATATGTTCTGGCAGCATTGAAATACTGACCGAGAGTCATTGCAAACGGAGTCATATAAGTGAACGCGAAATATCCGTCAGGCGAGAGAACTCTGAGTGATTCACGCACAAACGCACCGCGCTCCGCATTGGTCTTGAAGTGATACATGGGCCCGAGTGATACAACGACATCAAAGCTGCCGTCAGCGAAGCGCGAAAGATTTCTCGGGCTTGCGCAGTAAACATCCTCGAGAAGCGCAGCCTTGGGGTTTGCCTTGATCTGTTCGACATGATCGGCAATAAGGTCACCGGCAACTACTTTATATCCGCGCTCGGCAAAATCAAACGCAAAAGTACCGAACCCTGCGCTTGTATCGAGCACACGCCCCTCTGCCGGAAGATATTTGTCGAAAAGATGTCTGATAATCTTTGATTCGGTTTTTGTGAGACAGTCGGTTTCATATTCCTCACGGAAATATCCGTAGTATTCAAACATATTCATAGCTGTTAATCTCCGCTCTGTTTTACACGGTTGAATGTCAAAAGCTCCACCGAGGCGACCTGTTTATGATCCGTGAATAATTATTCCGGGCAGTAATAAAAAAGATTCGCTGATAACATGATATCATAAATTTTTCATGCTGTCAAGTCAAAATTGTTCGGTTAGCCTCTGCTTATTGAAATTTTGTTGATTTTTGTCAAATTTTGTTGTTATTATTGTGTCGATTTCACGCACTTAACAATGTTAATTATAAGCAATTATCATTGTTACAGTTTCGTCCACAAATAATTTTTATATTGACTTTTGCATATTCCGATGATAAAATATTAAATAGTAAAAAAACAAAAATTCCCACAATCCCATCGGAGGCTTATTATGAACAGAATTAACATCGACTTTTCAAAAGACGCAGGAAAGCTCAAGCCCGTACACGGCGTATGCAACGGCCCGATCTGCAAGCAGGGTACCGTTAATCTCTCGCGCTACTACCGTGAAGTCGGCTTCCCCTCTGTACGTCTGCACGATACTGACGCCGCAAACTCACGTTATTATGTAGACGTATCCAGAATTTTCCCGAATTTTGACGCGGACGAATATGACGAAAAGAACTATTTCTTCACACGTACTGACAAACTCCTCACAGCGATCAAGGATCTCGGATGCGACATCATCTACCGTCTCGGCGAAAGTATCGACCACGAAGCTGACACAAGATACACGACTCCGCCGAAGGATTTCGACAAGTGGTGCAGAATCTGTATCCAGATAATCAAGCACTACAACGAAGGCTGGGCTGACGGCTTCAACTACGACATCAAGTACTGGGAAATCTGGAACGAAGCTGAGGGTATCAACGAACACGGAATCCGCTGCAACTGGCATGACGGTACGGACGATCAGTGGATGGAACTCTACAAAACAGCAGTCAAGGCGATCAAGGCGTACAATCCCTCGCTCAAGGTGGGCGGTATGGCGTTCTGCGCTATCGACGACGGTGCGAGAGAGTTCGTAAAATTCTGTCGCGAGAACGATCTCCCGCTTGATTTCTTCTCATACCACGGATATGAAAACCTTGTTGAGAGCGTAACATGGAACGCAAATCAGGCAAAAGAACTACTTGCCAAATACGGCTACGGCAACGCTGAAATTATCTATGACGAGTGGAACTACATCGGATTCGAAAGAGAAGTTGAGGGCGATGTGTGGTGGAACATCAGAAACGATGACACACCCGAGCTGAGAGAAGAAGTTCACACCAACCAGCGCAACGAAGTCGGCGGAGCATTCGCGTCTGCATCTCTCATCGAAATGAATCACTGCCCTATCGACATCGCGAACTACTACGACGCTCAGATCGCCTCAAACTGGTGCGGAATGTTCAATCCCTACTCCATTCCTCAGAAGCCGTTCTATGCATTCAAGGCGTACGGCGATATGTACAGGACTGCTTCCTGCGCTGTTGAAAGCTCTGCTGAAGGGGACGGTATCTACTGCATCGCGGCTGACGGCGAGGATCAGAAGAGCATCCTCCTCTCCAGCTTCAGAGGTGCCGAGGATTACATCTCGATCGACATGAAGAATCTCGGTGACGGTGTAAAGAAAGCGGAAGTGTATATCGTCGACCGTGACAGAAATCTTGAGCTTGACAGAGTTGAATATTTCACAGCGGAACATGCAGTACAGATTCTGAAGCTCAGCAAATACATGACAGTTTATATTAAAATAACAAAAGAATAAATATTGCATCAAATCTTATACTTTGTGCATCAAAACTCCTATTATTTATGATTTATTTGTGATATAATATATTATAACAATTATATACAAATCACAGAAAGGTGTTTGTTATGGCAATTTTTTTGATGCAAAAAAACAGTTTCTCTCCTGCTTCTGATATCAATGCTTCTTCCGACATTCGTTTCATGCGCGAATGATACGCCAAAGAACGATGATACAAACAATGATGCGGCAGGCACACCCGACGGTTCCGAATCTGTCGAGGCTGAAACACTTCCCCGTACGATTTCGCGGCAAAGGGACTCAATTACGACGGCTATAAGTTCCGCAATACAACCGCAATATAAAGCCGAAGAACTTCTCAACATAACCATCTCCGAAATCACAAATGAAGGCGGATGGGGACAGTTCAGCGAAAACATAGGTACAAATGTTATCGCTAACGACGATGCTTATGACGCTGTGGCAGGAGCTTTGATCGAACTTTACGCCGCTGCAAGCAGCAATTACATCCTCGATCTTGAAACCATTCCTACACTTGATACAGCGAACGAATGGTGGGATCAGTCCATCATCGACACATTCAAGTTCCTTGACGGAAAGACATTCTTCCTCAACGGTGACATCAACTACTCCGATGACTACGGTCTCTCCTGTCTCTACTTCAACCGCGATCTCTTTACCCAGCACAATCTTGAAATCCCTTATGATGCAGCCCGTGCTGGCGAATAAAACTTACTAAAAACACAAAGCAGACTTACTCAAACCGAGCAGGTCTGCTTGTTTTTAGCATTTATTTTTTCCACTCAATTCCGGCAAACAGCTTGTCGGAGTTGTCCCACAGATATGTTTTTCCGTCTCTCGCGCATTCGATGAAGTCGAAGAAACGGCAGAAATCGTTGAACAAGTGTCCGTGCGGTCCGTAGCGGCATGACTGAACGATGTGATCCTCTGCTCCGAGGAACGAGAACACTTCTTTCGCTGCGAGATAGCTGTAATGTGCTCCGCGCGGATTCGCCCAGATGTCATCGAGAGACAGCGTCTCAAGCAGATATCTCGGTGCGACTGCGGCTTTCAGAAAATGCATATCAAACGGCAGTTCCTCTTCACGGCCGACATATTCACGGATATCCTCGCCGTCGTTGCCGAGCCAGTACGGTACAGCGCGAAGAAGATCCTCTAATTTTTCGCTCTTTTTGTCGTGCATACCGTGTTTTTCCGCATCTTCATCGCTGATCTGCTGCTCGTATCTGAAACATCCGCTTCCCGCAGCACCGGAACAGCTCGACTGGATGAACTTGATTCGCTCATCAACCGCACCTGCAAGAAGTGTTGTCTTTCCACCGCGTGACTGACCTGCAATCGCTATATAATCGGTGTCGATAAAGTCCAGCTTTTCAAGAGCGTCAACACATCTCATATACCCCCACGCCCATGCCGCAATCGCGCTGAACTTTCCGTCGGGGTAAACCGTGTACAGACCGAAAGAGTGATCGGGACGGTAAATATCCGACGCCAGAATACAGCGGTTGAAACGTGCGACAACTATTCCGCGTTTGTTTGCTTCTGCGATTACGGCATCGTTGCAGTAGAACTGGTCGCCCGCGATGAGAACGGGACACTTGCCGCTTATGTTTGGACGGTAGAGCTGCATATCGAACGAGATCGTTTTCTCATTCGTTCCTGCAGTAATCAGAAACGCATCACCATACATATAATACGAGTTGAAATACTCCGGCTCCGGCGGCATCCCTCCGAAAAGAAGCGGTACTATCTTCTCAAGCAGGTATTTCCGCTGTTCCGCCCATTCGCCGCGATCTGTCATGCGCTCTCCGCTGCGTGTCTCAAAAGCATCCGGAAGCGGTCCGAGGATTCTGTCGAGCTTTGTGTCTGTGTAAACCATATTTTTCTCCTTTCCTGACCCGAAGATCGGGATATATCAGTATTGTTTATGCCCTTACCATAACAACGGTATTCGGTGCCATCACAAGCGTATCTTTGTCTGTGTCGATCTTCTTCACTTTATCAGCGTAATGCCCCTCGTCTACAAGATAAACATCAGCCTCAGACCCGAATCCTGTCAGTGATATGCTCTTTTCCGCGGCATTTGTGTCGTTTGTGAAATACGATATCATCACAGCACGTCCGCCGTTGCTGTCAGATGCCGCAATCGCGTAAAGATCATCTCCGCTGACCCTGCATTCGACCGCATTGCCCATTTCGTAAAGATCCGCGAACATTCTGAACACATAATATCCCCAGATCGGTCTGAGCGTATGATAGTCAAACAGACCGCACCAGACGCACGGACGCACATCGTAGTACATCATCATGTCAATACCGCACTCATGTCCCACGCACATACAAGCCGCATCGAACGCCGCACCCTTCATGCCGATGAGCGTACTGAGACTGTCCGGAAATCCCTCTCCCCAATCGGAATTATAGTTCCACTCGTTCAGAATACTCTCGGCATCGCCGAATCCGTATTTGTCAAGTAATTCCTTAACTTTCAGTGCGCGGTTTCCGACATCCTGCGGGTTCATTGTATAGATATGCCACGAGAAAAAGTCCAGCGGTGCTTTGAGCTGTGCCAGAAAAGCCTCCGCCCAACTCAGGTTATGTGCAAGCGCAGGTCCGCCGATTTTCAGATGAGGGAATTTTTCCTTGAGATGTGTCGCAGCTATGTGGTACAACTCAAAGAACTGTTCCCGCGTACCGCCCCATGTCGGGAAGTTTGACGAGTCAGCGCCATCGGAAAGATCGGCTTCGTTCCAGATTTCCCAATACTCGATTTTGTAGTTAAAGCCGTCAGCCCAGCCTTCGGTGTAGTGTCTGATGATATGCTCGCAGATAACCGCCCATTTTTTGAAGTCAGGCGGAGGAAGTGTTCCGTATTTTTTGACTCCGTGCTCGATATGTGCGCCGAGACGATTGAACACTTCTGTTCCTGCATCAATGATATTTTTGAAATAATTATCGGTCATTGGAAAATCATACGATTCGGGATCATACGGATCTTTGTGAAAATCGGGGAAAATACCGCAAATATCGACAACATGATATCCGCCGTATTCCTCAGAGCACGCCGCGTCATGTGTTCTCGCATAAGGAAAACCTGCTGCTGCATATGTCTCAA
>CAZPPN010000021.1:0-12740 GCA_964588425.1 uncultured Ruminococcus sp.
CTGCTGATTACAAATCAGCTGCTCTGCCATTGAGCCACACCAGCGTTTTATACAATTTTGAGCCGTCTTGTTTGTTAGTTATAACCTATCATCTCAACGACGTTATTATTATATCACAATGCGGTTTATTTGTCAATACTTTTTTCAAAAAAAGATCAAATATTTTTACGAAATCCGAAGAAAAACGTCCGGTTCGCGGTTTTTGTACCGTTTCAGCCCGGACGTTATACTTTTTATTCTTTTTCGGTTTATCTCACGATATCGCTGTAATCGGCATCCGCTGTGAGAACGGTGAGCTTCACGCATTCCTTGACGTCGTTCATATCAATCGTTTCAACCGCTGTATGGATAAAACGAGTCGGAATCGAGATCGCGCCTGCCACAGCACCGCCGGCTGTCTGCTGCATGGGAGCGGTATCCGTACCTCCAGCAACGAGAACTTCAAGCTGATATTTAACCTTATTATCCTCCGCGAGTTTTTTCATTTTCTCAACGAGATATCTGTCGCAGACCACGCTTCCGTCCTTGATCTTGATCGCTGCGCCTGCTCCAAGCTTTACCGCTGTCGATTTTGCGCCCGGAACATCTCCTGATCCTGCCGTAACATCGAGTGCGATACCGATATCGGGCATGATCGCATATGCGGCTGTTCCTGCGCCTCTGAGTCCTACTTCTTCCTGCACTGTGAATGCAAAGTACACATCATTCTCGGGTCCGCCGTTCTCTCTGAGCTGTCTCGCGGCTTCCACCATGATTGCGGCGCCGATACGGTCATCGAACGGTCTTCCCGTATACCGCGTTCCTGCGAGCTTGACGATATCGGATACAACCGCAAATGTGTCACCGACAGAGACCGATCTTTCCGCCTCACGTCTGCTCTTCGCGCCTATGTCAATCACAAACTTATCCTGCTTCAGCTCGCTCACGGGCGTACCGATCTCGGGAACAATGATACCACTTACGCCATTTTCGGAAACGACATGGGAATATGCCGCCGCGACCAGGTTAATGCCACCGATTGTCTGGAAGCGCAGGAATCCATTATCCTCGATATATGTCACCATAAATCCGATCTCGTCGATATGCGCGGCGTACATGAGCTTCTTTTTCGACGGAGATTTTCCTTCCATGAACGCGATCAGGCTGCCCATTGTATCAACTGTTACGGAATCGGCGTATTTCTGTATTTCTTCCGCAATGACGCCGCGGACGGAATCCTCTCTGCCCGACACCGACACGGGTTTCATTATTTTTTTGATAAGATTATACATCCTGAATCCTCCTTATGCTTTAGCCAGCTCGTCCAGAATCGCCATTGTGAGATCTGTCATGTAGTACATATCTCTCTCGTCGATCACGTTTGACGCTGTGTGGATATATCTTGCAGGAACTGAGAGTCCGAGGCATCTTGTACCGTCGAGCGCGCGCTGAATCGGGCCTGCGTCAGTACCTCCGGCGACATAGTTTTTCGACTGAACGGGGATCGAGCGAGCTTTTGCTGTCTCGAAAACGAAATTGTACAGTTCTTTATCGTGGATCGTAGCTCTGTCCATGAATGTAACGCAAGCGCCTTCGCCCTGCTTTGCTACCGAGCCGTACACATCCCCTAAAATATCGTTGACTGCGGTTGCTTCAAAAATGAAAGCCGTATCGGGATCCACGAGATTTGCCGCAGTACGGGCTGTCGAGCTTCCGATTTCTTCGCGGCAGGTGAATGTGAAATACACATCAAACGGCAGGAGCACTCCGTTTTCGCTGAGATTTTTCAGAACCGTACAGAGAACGGTGCATCCGAGACGGTCATCGAGAGCTTTACCCTTGATTTTATGTCCTCCGTCGCCGAATCTGACGAAATCCGAACGGTATGTTCCAAAATCTCCGATCTGAACGTATTTTTCTGCTTCTTCCTTATCTTTCGCGCCGATGTCGATATAAAGCGAAGTGAAATCACCGCCTCCTCCGAGATGTACGGGTTTGACGCCGAAATATCCGATCGTTTTTCTCTCTTCATCACCGACAGTAACGCCACGTCCCTTTAAGATACGCGGATCTTTTCCCGAGAGCGCGCCAATCTTGAGGTATCCTTCGGAATCAATCGAGTTGATCATGAATCCGACCTCGTCCATGTGCGCGCAAAGCATAAGTCTTTCCGTATCGGGTTTGCCGAGGACAGTCGACGGTTCGGCTTCGAGATCGTATTCTTCGGGCGAGATACGGCGTTTGTAAACTGCTATCACCGATCCGAGGCGGTCACGGATGATCTCGTCGGCGTAAGGCTTCACGCAGCCGAGGATGATATCGGCAACATTTCCCTCACAGCCGGACGGACCGAATGCAAGCGACAGTTCTCTCAACAGATCAGTCTGGGTTTCGTATTTATTTGTGCTCATCCGTTCAGCGCTCCTTTCACGATAAGAGTTATCAGCTTGATGAAATATTCCGCGTCGGTCAGCGAGAGTGTTTCGCTGTACGAATGCATACCTCCGAGCGGCAGGCTGACTACTGCTGTCGGGATCCCTTCCCGTGAGAAAACAAGAGTAGTGGCGTTTGTACCGGTATTTGTCGGCTCAACGACAGGCGTGTACGGGATATCGTTTGCTTTGGCTGAGGCGATTATCTTTTTGGTAAGCGGTCGGTCTGTCACGGCTGAGAGCGAGATCATCGGACCTGCGCCGAACTTACCGCCCTCGGTATCCGACACGCCCGGAGTTTTCGCGAAATTCACATCAGTTACTACCGCAAATTCCGGCTCAATCGTGTATGCCGCGCATTTCACCCCTCCTCCTCCGACTTCCTCGCCTGCTGACAGAGTGACGTAAATATCGTACTCAAGTTCCTCTGCCGGGGTATTTGCCGCCGCGCAGATCAGAGCCGCAGCACAGGCTTTATCATCGAATCCGCGTCCCGTGATACGGTCGGAGAGAAGATCGTCACCCGAGTAATAATATCCGACAGGAGTACCGATCGGCGCGAGCTTTTCTGCCTTTTCTTTCGGATATCCGATGTCGATCAGGATGTCGTTCCATTCGGGTGCTTTTGTGTCTCCCGGCTTTGCGAGATGCGGCGGTGTGGATGTCACGACTCCGTAGAGCTTTTCCGCACCGTACACCCATACCTCCGATGCCGGAAGTATAGAGCGATCGAGTCCGCCGACCTGATGCACGTGCAGAAGTCCCTCATCCGTTATATCCGTGACGATCATTCCGACCTCGTCAAAATGTGCGTCAAGGATGATCTTCTGCACATTTTCTGCGCGTTTGGTTGATTTTTTGCACAAAATTATATTTCTCGCGCTGTCGACGGTCACGGAATCAAAATATCCGCCGACGAGCGATTTTACCTCAGACGCCGCTTCCCTCTCGCATCCCGAGATCGACATGATGCCGCACAGTTGTCTGAGAAGTGTTTTATATTCGAGCATTTTTAGCCTGACCTTTCTTCCGCAATTGCGGTTTGCCTTGGTTTCACGGTATCAGAAATTATTGACTATCTCCTTGAATCTGCGTCCGCGCTCTGCGAAGTCCTTGAATGCGTCAAACGATGCCGATGCAGGCGAGAGTATTACGGTATCTCCATCCCCCGCGGCGTTTTTCGCGTCATTTACAGCCCCCTCGAACGAAGGATTTTTGATGATTCTGAATCCTTCAGCGAGGTGCTCTTTGCACTTCGGATGATTTATCACAGCGTCATAAATTTTCTCCGCAGTCGCGCCTGTAAGGACAAGCGTGTGCACAGACGACTCAAAAACAGCGTCCGCAAGCGGTTCATACGGGATCTGCTTGTCGTAACCACCGGCGATAAGAACAACCGGACGGTCGTTTATAGCAGACAGAGCCGCGGCGGTTCTTGTGGGGGATGAGTCGATCGAGCCGTTGATATATGTCACGCCGTCAAGCTCACGCACAAACTCGAGACGGTGTTCAACTCCGCCGAATTCTCTTGCGATTTTGCGGATCATATCAGGTGATGCAGCACCGTGGACAACGCCGATCGCCGTGAGGTAATTCGCAACGTTATGGATGCCCGGCAGTTTGATATCATGGCGATTCATGACGAGAACCTCACCCTCATCGGGGAAGAATGTGTGTATCCCGTCCCCGTCAAGCCACACTGCGCTGTCGCGTTCTCCGAGAACACCGTCGGGAATGGGAGAAAGCGAGAAGAATGTGACAGGCGTGCCCTTATCCTGCATTTCCACAGCAATCTCACGTGTCACGTCGTTATCGTAGTTTAAGACGGCACGGGACGCGCGGGAGAGAATCTTCTTCTTCGCCATGATGTATTCGTCCATTGACGTATGCCAGTTGAGGTGGTTCGGTGTAATATTTGTGATTGCGGCAACGTCGATGTCGGCATCGATCGTCATAAGCTGGAACGATGACAACTCAACGGCAACGGCGTCATCGGGATTTATCAAGTGATACCGATGAAGAAGCGGTTCTCCGATATTTCCGCCGAGGAAAACTTTTCTGCCGCTTTCTTCAAGTCCTGCGGTGAGCATGAGTGATGTGAGCGTTGTTGTGGTTGTTTTGCCGTCGCTTCCCGTGATTGCGTAAACCGGACAGGGATGCATTGACAAGAACAGCTCCATCTCGGAAGTGAGCACAGATCCGCGGGAAACTGCATCGGAAAGCGGCTCAAGATTTGGACGGATACCGGGTGAGCGGAAGACAATATCTTCATTTATATTATCCATGTACTCCTCCCCCGTGATAAGCTCAGCTCCGAGGGATTCGAGCACGCGCGCGTTATCCCCAAGCTGATCGGGGGATTTTTTATCGCGTACTGTGAGTTTCTTGGCGCAGGGTGCGATCATTGAAGCAAGCGGCATATTGGAAACGCCCACGCCGAGAAGCGACACCGTCTTGCCTTCAAACATTTTTTCAAGAGATTTCATTATCGTACTCCGTGAAGTGTATTATATTAATGTTATTATATACCAAATCTTCCTGTTGTGCAACAGTATTTTATTAAAGTTTTCACTCGCGCGGCATAACGAAAGTCAAAACCGGCGCGGCAGGAATATAATGTATCAAGGAAATATTCCGCAGATGACTAATATGGCGAAGGCAGGTAAATACTATCTCATGAAAACAGAGGATCACAACAAGAAAGGAATGAGCTGATTTTGAACATCCGTCGGGGAGATATCTACTACGCTGATCTCAGTCCGGTTGTAGGAAGCGAGCAGGGAGGCATACGTCCGGTACTGATACTCCAGAATGATGTCGGTAACCGTCACAGTCCGACAGTAATAGCGGCAGCGATCACAAGCCGTATGGGAAAAGCAAAGCTCCCAACACATATCGACATTTATGCTGAAAAAGTAGGACTGCAGAAAGATTCCGTCGTCCTGCTGGAACAGGTACGTACAATTGACAAAAAGCGTCTCGGGGAAAAGATGGGTCATCTCGATGACGTAACAATGAATCAGGTGAACAACGCCATAACGATCAGCCTCGGATTACGTGGCGAATAAAAAAAGAGATGCCGGTAATAGCAATTGGTTAAACCTCGGGGAAAACTTTATTCCGGGCAAAAAAATAGTGCAAATTTTCCGAGAAATATGCACTATTCTTTATGTAATTATCCGCAAAAAAGTTTTTGGGGAGGGGTGTGGGGAGGTGCTTTTTTCAAAAAGTATCTCCCCGCTTTTCAGTTTCACTTTAATATAGAATCACGCCTGTTTTTCTTCGCTTTTTTTGCCGAAATTCATCTGTGAGAGCACGATTCCGCCGAAGATCAGAACACATCCGAGATATGCTGACGGAGCCATTCTTTCCTGCAGGAGAAGTGCGCCACCGATCACGGAGAACACCGATTCGGTCGACATGACGATAGACGCTGCTGTGGGTTCGCAATGCTTCTGTCCGATGATCTGGAGTGTATATCCCACGCCGGATGACATGATACCGCAGTAGAGGATAGGAATGATCGCGAGCTTTATGGGCTGAACGGCAAATTCTTCAAAGATCGCGGTAGCCGCAAAATTGAGGATCGCGCACACGAACGCCTGCACCATTGAGAAGCGGAGCGAGTAGATCTTATCTCCGAATCTGTCTATCACTATGATTTGCATCGCATAGAATACGGCGCATCCGACAAGCACGATATCTCCGAGAGTAAACGTGAGCTGTCCGCCTGTCATGCAGATCAGGAACAGACCCACAACGCCGAGAACTGCCGCCGCCCATGTCTGGATACCTGTTTTTCTGCCGACAAAAATTCCGATAATCGGAACGATGATCATATAAAGTCCGGTGATGAATCCCGATTTGCCTGCCGAGTCGGTAAGCGTGATACCGAGCTGCTGGAGATAGGACGCGATGAAGAGTACCGTGCCTGCCGCAGCACCCGATATGACAGTAGTTTTCAGCATTTTTCTGTCATCCGCTTTTTTCTCGAAAATGAGGATCACGGGAATAAGAGCCACTGCTCCGAGCAGGAACCGGAGTCCGTTGAAATAGAACGGAGTCACGCTGTCCGCGCCGAGATTCTGAGCGGCAAAAGCGAATCCCCAAACGATAGCGGCGCCGAAAAGTATCGCTATACCTTTGGCTGATGATCCGGAATTTTTCATAAATATGACTCCTGAATAAAAACTTGTGTTAATTCAAATCAAATAATTTGATCTCCGCGCATCCGTACCCCGGAACAGCAATGCAGGAATCCGCGAGAAATTCTCCTGTCAGAGTGTAGCGATTTTCCTCGTCGATTCTGCACACCTGTACTTCGGAAGCATTGAATCCCCCGAGATCGAGTGAAATATTCACATCCTGCTCCGTGGGATTGGAGATGACCAGCACAGCTTTTCGCCCATCAGCCGCAGCCACAGCGAACACACGATCGCTTGAGCACTGCACATCCGCAATATTTTTCAGCTTATAAAGAGAATCGAACATCATAAAAGCATGGTACGCCCGGTAGGGATATCCGCTGTCCGCGCTGATGAGAGAACGGTAATCGCTGTACCCGAGACCGCTGTCGTAGAAGCACATGACCTGCGCGCTCGTATTCTGCATCATCAGCATGAAAGCGAGCGTTTTAGCCGAAGCAATTGTTGAATCGCGATGCTTTTTGTCGGTAAAAAGATTCCACTCATTCAGATGATGCTCGGTGTTTGTATATCCGTAATGATCGAGAATACGTCTTACGTAATCGGCGTGTTCACGGATCACGGTAAAATCGGTTCTTGTCGACTCATGGCAATTATCGTACACGTGCCACGAGAAGAAATCAACCGGGGCGTTTGTTTCACGCTGGTATTTCAGGAAAGCGTGCATGAAGGACATCGTAAAATCGTAAATGTAAGTGTCCTCACCTTCGATTCCCTCAAGTCTGCTGTCTTTTTTATATTCATATACGCCGCAATGACCGTAACCGCCGACCTTGATGCTGTCTCCGAAGCACGATTTCAGATGCTTTGCCGTTATGGAATACAGACGGTAAAACTCTTCCGGCGTCCCTTTCCACATAGCAGCAGTGCTTTCTTTATAGCAGTCATCAGGCTCATTCCAGATTTCCCAATATGTGATGCCGAAATGGTATCCACCCGCCCAGCCTTCATTATAATGCCTGATAATATGTTCGCAGATCCTTGCCCATTTGTCAAAATCCTTGGGAGGGAAAATACGGTACATTTTTAACATATGCTCGTTTTCAATCGAAACGCCCAATCTGAAGTACGGCTCACATCCTGCATCAACAAGACCTGAGATTATCTTATCGGTAAACGCAAAGTCGTAACTCGCAGGATCGGTCTCGTCCGCATCAAAATCGCGGAACAAATTAGGTATGTCGACATAAAGTCCGCCGCCAAGCCATCCTCCGACATCATGCAGACGCGAATAAGGGATTCCCGCGCGCGTAAGATAGTGAAACAGCGAATTGCTCAGTCCTGTCATAGGCGGCTGTCCCACACCGTGCATAGGCTTGCATATTCCGATGATATTCTGAAAATCCACTTTGATATCAATCGGTTGTTCTGTATTTTTCATGACTCTCCTCCTTAAAACTATTTCTTTCCACGAAAAAAATATAGCCTCTGGTATCACATATCCTTTACAGCATAACAAGCAAATTATAGCACGAAAACATTCACGAGTCAAGAAAAGTGTTACTTTATTCAAAAAACAAAAAAAGCACCTCTTACGAAATGCTTTATATTGAAAGGCGACACCCGGAATCGAACCGGGGAATAAAAGTTTTGCAGACTTCTGCCTTACCGCTTGGCTATGTCGCCATCCCGTCAACGTTATATATTATACTACAATCGTTCGGGTTTGTCAATAGCTTTAAGGAAAATTTATGGAATATATTTCAGCTTTTTCGTCATCAGAAACCGATCTGCTCAAATTCGGAAACCGTTTCATTTCTTTTGCGGTGTAAAACCGATTCGGGTCTGAACACTACTGCATCCCGAAGATTCTTAACTTCACCGACAAAGATAACGGTAGCGCACGGATCAAACACGGACGAAAGTTTTGCGAGAGTTCTTCCGCTTGCCACAGTCGGGCTTGAACAGATAACCGCCGCATGTGCCTCGCTGATGACTTCCGCAAGCGATTTGTCATCCGTCCCCTCGGAAGCACGGTTTATGATATTATTTCTCCGAGAGAAGCTGTCACGGCCAACAACGAGTATCTCGGGATTCTCCGATGTCAGAAAACCGTAAACCGATGCAGCAGCTTTGTATTTCACGAAAGTCTCATAATCATCGGATCGGTATGGTGTAATATCGACACCGTCAAGACCGGCGCGCATGAGTGTGAGAGATTCGATAAGATTATCGCGCTCGGTGGGAGTATCGGCGGTGATAATAATTTTGGAGATACCTGATCTGACCATCTCGGAAATCGCGGAAATCATAGCCACCGAACGGTCGCAGTCACCGCAGAGAACGGTAAAGCACATTCTGGAGAGATACTTTTCCATCACAGCCACAGACGGTGAATGCACAGTCGGAATCTCATCAAGAACATTGCGCAGTGCCGCACGATCGAATCCGCCGCAGTTGCCGTACGCAATAATCTCACCCGTCATGGAGAGCTGAGCGCCCTTTTCGGAAGGAAGCGGAAACTCGCATTGAGAAAAATCACCGCAGGAAAAAATCTTCCCCATCACATCGCGGATACTCTCTGTCGTATCGGTTGTACGGTGACGCTGCCTTGTTGCCATATGACGCTCTCCTTTGCACTGACATGAATGATTATATTTAATATAGTATATCACATTTTTCGGCAAAAGTCTACCGATAATTTTGTTTTTCTTACATTATTTATTAGGGCATTTATTGCGGCGAAAATCTTCCGGCATTCATATCAAAACCCAAACGAGGCTGATGCAGCTGTTCAGGCAACCGCATCGGCCTCGTTTTGTCATGCTTATTCAATTACACAGTCCGCTCTGTCCGTTCGATGATCATCTGCTGCCACTTCTTATCAAGTGTGATGAACCTCGCATTCCATCCCGAGACGCGAACCGACAGAGATTTGTATCTCTCCGGATTCTCCTGAGCATCACGCAAAAGCGCCGCGTCAACCGAATCGAGCTGCATGAAGAATCCACCGAGCGACACAAATCCGCGCATGAGTCCCATGATCGCGAGCACACCGTCTTCACCGCTTACCGCCGACGGATGCAGTCTCACATCAAGCGCACATCCGCTGACCTGTTTTCTCAGATCCGGTCTGCAGTACGAGCGTATCTCTGCTGTCACTCCCTCAACATCCGTACCCGGGGTAGGGGATGTATTTCCTGCGAGGATCTCACCCTTTCTGAATCCGGACGGGGTTGCTGTTCGGCATGGAGTCCATTCGATCTGACGTCCGAAAGTACTGATGCCCGACGGATATCTGATAGGCGAATCAATATCGTGTTTTTTCACAAGATCCGCATAATCGTCGAGAATTGATGCCATGATGCTGTCTGATTCGGCGTTATCATTGCCATAATATATATAGCGGTTTCTCACATACCGTCTCAGTTCCTCGGCATCCTCCCAGTTGTTTTCCAGTATATCAAGCAGTTCTCCGAGCGATACTTTCTTCTCCTCGAAAACCAGCTTCTTTATTGCAAAAAGGCTGTTCGCTGTGTCCGGCGCGCCTCCGATATGCGGTGACACAACTGTATATCTCGGGCCGCCTTCTGTGTACGAATATCCTTTTGCGATGCAGTCCTCGGTGAACAGCGACACAACGGGACACGGATCGAAGTCTTTCCATACAAGCTTTCCGTTATCATCCCGTCTGAGTCTGGCGTTGTTCGTGCCGCTTATGAACGATATGATATGTTCCTCAAAACGCTTCATCAGCGCCGAGTACATCTCTTCGTAATTCCCGTAGTTCCTGTGTTCTCCGCCGAGTCCGAGTACATCCTTCATCAGCATATTGAGCGAATCGAACGGTGAATAGATGAAATTCGTCTTACCCGGAACCTGAATCTCCCAGCATCCGTCATTGGCGAACCGCCTTGCTTCCTCGACAGTATAACCGTAATCAACAAGGCTTTCAATAATAAGCGGCTCATTATAGACAGCAACGATACCGCCGCCGAGCTTTACGACTTCCGCAGTACGGCGAAGCAGTTTCGCGGGTGTATTCTCCGACAGTCTCACGGTCGTGGGGAAATCACCGATCGCCAGCTCTTCGATCACATCGAGCACAAGATATGTGACCTCGTTTGTGATATCTTCACCTTTGTCATTGATGCCGCCGAGCACAAGATTCTGGTAGTGCTGAGCATCACCCGAGCCTGACTGTTCCTCAGCTCTGATCCACTCGCATCCCATGATGAAGAAATGCGCCATGTATTCCCTTGCCTCATCAAGAGTGATGCTGCCGTCCGCAAGGTCTTTCTCAAGGAAATCACCGAGTATTTCGTCAATTCTTCCGATTCCGGACCAGTTTCCGCACAGTCTCGTGAAAGCAAAGCAGAACCACAGACTCTGGATCGCTTCACGGTAATTTTTCGGCGGAAGAAAAGGTACATTCACGAGGTTTTCGTATATCTCGTCTGACACACCGCGCACGGCTTCAAGATATCTGCTGTGCCACAGACGCATTGCCGAAATTGTGTTCTTCATTCCCAATTCAAATCTTATCTGACGGCTTGTGAGCGTGGTATCTTTCAGTTTTTCGTCAATCTCGGCTTCCATTGCGTTGATGCCGATCTTCAATGCCCGTGCAAATCCGAGTGTCACATGGCTGGTACTTTCGAAAACAGTTTTTCCGCCTCGCACGGCAGGTACGACATGACCGATCGCATTGCCGAGTGAAGCTGAACCGACGATCTTCACACCCGGAATCAATCGCACCGGAGCGCTCTCTGCAATCTCACGCACGGCGACGTCATATCTGTCGAAGCTGTCCATTTTATCCCATTCATCATCGGAAATAAAGTCAAGCGTGACCGCAGGGTGCATTTTCGCTTCCGAACCCCACCGTCCGCTGAGAGCTTCGGCTGCAAGTGCGCGGGTCTCGTCACTCAGTCTCGCAGGGCGGGAATCTTTAGGGGATGCGGTATATATATTCATGATAATCCTCCCGTTTCATTTGTCTTCAGTGCTTTTATCAAATTATAGCACGCCTCGCCTCTGCTGTCAACAGTAATTATAAATTCTTAACAATGCAAAAATATATACAATATCTCATTAAAATATTTGTTGAAATGTTGTATTTTTTATGATATAATGATAACGATAATATCAGATAAGCCGATGTATTCAAAACTTCGGCAAATTTCATATCAAAGCAAATTTATATCGGAAAGAAGGATGCGTCTTTATGAAAAAATCCAGATGGATCGCCTTCGTTCTCGCGCTCGTTCTCACCTCTGCCCTTCTCAGCGGCTGTGCGAATGATGACGGAAGAAGGATCATCCGTATCGGACACAACCAGTCTACGAGTCACCCCACGCACATCGGTCTGACAGCGTTCGCCGATCACATCAACGAAAAGCTCGGAGAGAGCTACAAAGTTGAAGTTTTCCCGAGCGAGCTTCTCGGATCACAGACCGAAATGGTACAGCTTACGCAGACAGGCGCGATTGATTTCGTTGTCGCGAGCAATGCCATTCTCGAAACATTCAGCAAAAACTACGAAATTTTCAACCTTCCCTATCTCTTCTCGAATGCGGAAGCTTATCATGCGGCAATGGACGACAGCTCCGTTACCGATTCCATCTTCCTGACAACACAGCAGGCAGGCTTTATTGCGGTAACATGGCTCGATGCGGGAACGCGAAATTTCTATACCGTCGACAAGCCTATATATTCCCCCGCTGACCTCAAGGGGCTCAAGATCCGTGTTCAGCAGTCTCCCACAAACGTGGCGATGATGTCTCTCCTCGGCGGCTCTGCAACTCCGATGAGCTTCGGTGATGTTTATACCGCTCTCCAGTCCAGCGTTATCAACGGCGCTGAAAACAATGAGCTTGCTCTCACCGACAACGGGCACGGAGATGTCTGCAAATACTATTCCTACGATATGCATCAGATGGTACCCGATATCGTTCTTATGAATTACGACTTCTACGCATCCCTCACCGAGGAAGAGCTTGCGGTGTTTGAAGAAGGCTTCGATATAATCAACTCCGTTCAGCGTGCGGAATGGGAAAGCGCAGTCGAAAAAGCCAAAGATAAGGCTCAGAACGAACAGGGCGTCGAGTTCATTTACCCCGATACTGCTCCGTTCAAGGAAGCCGTTATCTCCCTGCATGAATCCGTACTTGCAAACAACCCC
>CAZPPN010000022.1:0-12122 GCA_964588425.1 uncultured Ruminococcus sp.
GAATGCTTTTCCCTCGCCGAACAGGACTTCCGTGAACTTATGAGCATCACCCTGAACGTCACCTGAGAAGTTGAGGTCGATATCGGGTGTCTTGTCTCCCTTGAATCCGAGGAATGTCTCAAACGGGATATCGTGTCCGTCCTGAGCGCAGACTGTGCCGCAATTCGGGCATTTTTTCTCCGGCAGGTCAAATCCCGATCCGACCTCACCGTGCGTGAAGAATTCGGTCCACTGACATTTCGGGCATCTGTAATGCGGAGGAAGCGGATTTACTCTCGTGATTCCTGCCATTGTTGCGGCAAATGACGAACCTACCGATCCTCTCGAACCTACCTGATAACCTTTTTCTTCACTGTTTTCAACCAGCTTTCTCGCGATGATATACATGATCGCAAAGCCGTTTTTGATTATTGAGTCGAGCTCTCTGGCAAGTCTTTCGGAAACCACTTCCGGGAGAGGGTCGCCGTACATGGATTTTGCCAGCTCCCAGCATTTGGTTGTAAGTTCTTCTTCCGCGCCGTCGATATGAGGAGGATAGTTTCCCTCGGGGATAGGACGGACGAAATCTATCATATCCGCGATTTTGTTCGGGTTTTCTACAACAACTTCGCGCGCGACATCTTCACCGAGATACGCGAATTCTTCAAGCATTTCTTCCGTTGTACGGAAATACAGCTTTGTCTCGCGGTCGGCATCCTTGAATCCGAGACCGGTAAGGATGATGCGGCGGTAAATCTCATCTTCGGGATTCTTGTAATGAGCATCACAGGTCGCACACACCGGTCTGTCCGCTTTTCTGCCAAGCTCAATTATGCGGCGGTTGAAGTTTCTCAGCGCTTCTTCATCCGGAACTTTGCCGTTCTCGATCATAAACGCATTGTTCGATATCGGCTGGATTTCGAGATAGTCGTAGAATTTTGCTATCTCGATAAGATCGGCTTCGGATTTACCCTCCATCATAGCGGTGAACAGCTCTCCTGCCTCGCACGCTGAGCCGAGAATAAGTCCCTCTCTCAGTTCTTCAAGCCGTGTTCGCGGAATACGCGGATTTCGGTGGAAGTATTTGAGGTTCGATTCGGAAACCAGCCTGTACAGGTTCTTCAGTCCTGTCTGATTTTTGACAAGAATGATCTGGTGATACGATTTGAGTTTCAGAGGATCCGCTTTTTCTGCCATCGCGAAATTCATACGCTGTACGGTGTCGATTCCCTCTTCTTTGAGCCTTGTCGACATACAGGTGAAGATAGCAGCAAGCATTTCCGCGTCATCGGATGCTCTGTGGTGATTGAAGTCGCCGAGTTTATAGTGCTTCGCAAGTGTATCGAGTTTATGATTCTTGAGGGCGGGATTCATGTAGCGTGATACTGCGACTGTATCGAGATACGGATTCTCGAAAGGAAGTCCCGACTCTTCCGCCGCCTGTCTGATAAAGCCTGTATCAAACGATGCGTTATGCGCGACGAGCATTCGGTCTCCGATGAACTCGAAGAAATCCACGAGAACATCTTTGACGGGCGGCGCATCTGCTACCATCTCGTCGGTGATTCCCGTCAGCTCGGTAATATTCGGCGGAATCGGTACACCGGGATTTACAAACGAATTGAATTTCGCCTTGACCTCACCGTTCTGAACGATTACAGCACCGATTTCTGTGATCTTGCACGTTGCGGCTGACAGACCTGTGGTTTCTATATCGAATACGGCAAACTCATCGTTGAAGGTCGTTTCCTCGCCGTGATAAGCCGCTCTGGATGTGTCATCGACATAGTACGCCTCAATTCCGTACAGAACCTTTATCTCGTTGTTAAGTCCCTCAGCGGCGAGCATTGCAACTGGGAAAGACTGGAGATTTCCGTGGTCGGTGATCGCAACTGCTTTATGTCCCCATTTGTGCGCGGTTTTTACGATATCGTCCGCTTTTGTGATCGCGTCCATTGCCGACATACAGGTATGCAGATGCAGTTCGACTCGCTTCTCGGGGCTTCTGTCTTTACGCACCTCTTCCGAGATCTTCACGATATCGGTGTACTGCATATAGAGGTCATTGTCGAACGTATCCCGCTTGATATTTCCTCTGATCGCGTATGCTTTGCCCTTTCCGAAAAGAGCTTCTGTATCCGGCACGCTCTCCATCGGGACTGTAATTTTTATGTAAATTGATGCCTCGCGGTCGGTTGCGGCAATCGTGAACATCATTTTTTCGCCGTTTCTTGATTCCTTCTGCTGGATATCGAACACTTCGCAGAGAATTACGACATTCTTTGACGGAGACTTTATTGATCTCAGCGGTGTGATATTCGTAAACTCAAACAGCTCCCCGAAAACAAGCTCGGGAGAGGAGATGTCAAAGGTAATCTTACCGCTTTTGATCTTATTCTCGTCTATGATTTCAACTTCCGGATTTCCTTCAAAGAGCGATGCAACTCTCGGCAGAACAGGTTTTTCTTCCGCAGTATGTGATGCAGCCACTGCAGCCTGAGCTTTGACAGCCTCTTCCTCGAGACGTTTGTGTTCCGCTGCGATGATCTGGGCTTCGCTGTTCAGTCTCTCAAGCTGACGCGACATATACTCGGCGTATTCGGCTTCGGCATTTGTGCTCTGCTTGATTTCGATCTTATACGAAAGTCCGAACTCGCTGAAAATTATACCCTCGATGACCTGCGCTGTTTTCGCGAGATCGAGGAGAGTTATACCGCCGTTTGAGAAAGGAATGTAGATGATCACTCTGTCATCTTTTGTTTCCAGTTCGTATTTATTGAAAAATCCGTTGCAGACGATTCCCACACGCGCGGCTTCCGTAAGAACTTCACTCATGTAGTCGACGGTGAAAAGCTCGGGCGGATAGTGCGTGAGGATACGCATCTGCGACAGCTCATATGCTTCTTTGATTATGTTTTCGAGATCGTATATATCCCGTTTCGGATACAGTTTCGGCAGAGTACATTCCACCTCGGCGATGCGCGCTTCACGGCTGATTTTCAGTTTGATGTCATGCGCTGAGTCAAAAATCTCACGTCCGAATCGTGTCAGCATCGGCACGGCTTTTTTGAATGTATCCGACAATGTCCGTGTTTTGTTTTCCGACATGGCTCCTCCGTTCCGTAATAATTATTCTGCGTCTATTGCTTTTTTGGTCTCTTCAACGAGGAACTGTACCGCTTTGTCTTCGTCGACTCTGAACTGAGGTTCACCGTTTTTGAAATACAGCACAAATCCGTTGCCGCCAGCAATTCCGAAATCAGCTTCTCTCGCTTCTCCGGGACCGTTTACGACACATCCCATGACAGCAACCTTGAGTTTTTTGCCGTGTGTGTCGATTCCCTCGATCGCCTGCTTGTACTTTTTTCCGATTCCGATCAGGTCGATCTTTGTTCTTCCGCAGGTCGGACAGGATACAATTTCGACACCGCCGCGCGCGTTCAGTCCGAGGGATGAGAGAATCTCACGTCCTGCTCTTACTTCGTCAACGGGATCAGCAGTGAGCGACACTCTGATCGTATCACCGATTCCATCGAGAAGAAGCGAGCCGATTCCGATCGAATTCTTCACAAGACCGGAATAGTCATCGCCTGCTTCCGTTACACCGAGATGCAGCGGATAGTCGGTCATATCATGCACGATTCTTGCCGCGCGGGTCATTTCGGCTATGGAAGACGATTTGATCGAGATCACGATATCGGAAAAACCGCAGTTTTCAAGTGCTTCCGCTTCGTTCATTGCGGATTCGGCAAGAGCTTCGGCTGTTGGAGCGCCGTATTTTTCGAGCAGTTTTCTGTCAAGAGATCCGCCGTTGACACCTATTCTGATCGGAAGTCCGGCAGAACGGCAGGCATCGGCAACTTCCCTAACCTTCCGGCTCTCCCCGATATTTCCCGGGTTGATTCTTATTTTATCCGCACCCGACTTCACACATTCGAGAGCGATTTTATAGTCAAAATGAATATCAGCAACAAGAGCGCATTTTACGCCTCTTTCTTTCGCGATTCTGAAAACTTCGGCTGATTCCGCATTCGGTGCGGCGAGACGTACGATATCGCATCCCGCTTTTTCGAGACGGATGATCTGCTCAACCGATGCTTCAAAATCAAGCGCAGGCTTATTCGTCATGGACTGAACCGTGATAGGGTTTCCGCCGCCGATCTTTATACCGCGCGCTGTTACTGTTCTTGTCTGTTTCTTTATCATGTCAATCTCTTCTTTAATTGTATCAGTATCTTCTTTATGATGATTTTTGTATTATTTCCTGCTTCGCAATGTCAGAAAAGCTGAACAACGTCCTTGACCGCGATCACGACCATAAGGAACATAAGCGCGACAAGTCCTGCGAAGTGGATATATCCCTCGATCTCGGGTTTGACAGGCTTTCTGAATATGAGTTCGATGAACTGGAACAAAAGCCTTCCTCCGTCAAGTGCGGGAAGCGGAAGCAGGTTCATTACTCCCAGGTTCATGCTGATCACGACTGCGAGATAGATAAGATCCCCCGCGCCTTCCTCTGCAGCTTCACCGAGCGCTTTTGTGACTCCGACAGGTCCCGATACAGCTTCAACGCCGTAACGTCCTGTGATCATATCGTACAGCGATTCCCAGATCATTCTGATTGTTGATACTGATCTGAACGCCGCGTGTTTGAGTACGGTAAGAGGAGTTTTCGCTTCGGGATTCACCTTGAAGTCGACTGTCGCAAACAAAGTTCCGCTTTCGGTGAATGTCGGGAAAACCACATCCTCAATAACTGTGACTTCCCCATTACGGATTACGGTTATATCAATCGGCTCAATTCCCCTGCGCATTATCTGGTAGATGGTCTCGTTTGCTATATGAACACGCACTCCGTCAACTTTGATGATCTCGTCACCGATGCGGAGTCCCTCTGCGTAGGCATAGCTTGTTTCTCTGTCCTCATATTCGGCAAAAGCACCGATTGTATTTGACGGAAGAACATCCTGCGCCGCCACGAGAAATGACATCACGATAACACCGATCATAATGTTCATGAAAGCGCCGGCTACTGTTATGATTATTCTCTGCCAGACGGGTTTGTGTCTGAACGAGTTTGTGTCATCCGATTCCTCATCCTCGCCCTCCATGCTGACGTATCCGCCTACCGGAAGCGCTCTGAGTGAATATTTGATTCCCGTTTTCTTCGATGTACGGTTGAGTACCGCAGGGCCCATTCCGATCGCGAACTCATGGATAGTCACATTGAACAGACGCGCTGTCAGATAGTGCCCGAGCTCGTGAATGAAAATCAGGAATCCGAAGATTATCAATGCTATTACAATATACCAAAGGTTGATAAAATCACACCCTTTTTTCAGATTTTATATTTTTTGATAAGCGCCGATGC
This sequence comes from uncultured Ruminococcus sp., assembly GCA_964588425.1. Lineage (GTDB taxonomy): Bacteria > Bacillota > Clostridia > Oscillospirales > CAG-272 > UMGS1696. Next base: position 5,351 of record CAZPPN010000022.1, read on the forward strand.
CGTCTGTCTTGCTTTAAGAGACGCATATCCGAGGGTGTCGTGTGAAATTACATTATCGTGTGATACAGCGCCGAGTGTTTCGATAACGAGAGACGAAATATCGCAGAAGCCGATCTCACCTCTGAAAAAAGCGTCAACAGCTTCCTCATCAGCTGCTATAAGCGAGGCCGGAGCTGTTCCGCCGATTCTTACAGCTTCACGCGCAGCATCAAGCAGAGGAAATGCCTCTGTATCCGGTACGGCAAATGTCAGCGATGCAATTTTCGCGAAATCCAGTTCGTCAAACTTCACATCAGCAGAATTCGGTGCGGTAGCCGCGTATCTGATGCAGTCACGCATATCAGGACGTCCGATCTGCGCCATCAGAGTGTTATCATTATATTCGATCATTGAATGGATTATACTCTGGCGGTGAATTATGACATCCACACGATTCTCTGTAACTCCGAACAGTCTGACAGCCTCAATGATCTCAAAGCCTTTATTCATGAGCGTCGCCGAGTCGATTGTGATCTTTTTGCCCATCTTCCATGTGGGATGAGCAAGAGCATCGGCTGCGGTGACATTTTTCAGTTCATCTACTGTCTTTCCGAAGAAAGGTCCGCCCGATGCTGTAAGAATGATCTTTTTCAGATTTGCGGGATCACGGTTCTCAAGGCATCTGTAAACCGCGCAGTGCTCGCTGTCGACGGGCAGCATCTCACCGCCCGAGCGATTCATGAAATCAAAAATCATGTCTCCTGCGGCGATTATTGCTTCCTTGTTCGCCATACCGACTCGCTTGCCGGATTTTGCAGCCGCGATTGCCGAATCAAGTCCCGCAAGACCGCCTACCGAATGGAAAATTATATCGGCATCTGTCTCCTCAATCGCACAGCACAGCTCTTCTTTATCGACGATTATCTCGGGAACATCGCTGCCGAGTATTTCTCTGAGAGCCGATGCTGCCCTCTCGCTTGTGACGGAGACGGTATCGGGAGAAAATTCCCTGATCTGCTGTGCGAGCAGAGATACGTTTTCGCCTGCTGTGAGCATGGATACCTTGATCCCAAGTTCACGGATAACATCAAGAGTTTGTGTACCGACAGAGCCGGTTGAACCGAGGACGGCAGCTTTATTGAGTTTGAAATCGGGATTCGGGGTCAGATTTATCATATAATGTACCTTTTCGGATTACTTCAGAATACAAGCCTCTGTGCGAACGGGAGCTGTGTGATGATATAAAGAACGGGAGCTGTGAGGATAACGCTGTCGAATCTGTCGAGAACGCCGCCGTGACCGGGGAATACAACACCGTAGTCCTTGATGTTGTACTGTCTTTTGATCGCGGATGCAGACAGATCACCTATCTGCGAGATCACGGAAACAACGGCTCCGGCAAATGCGAGCTCCGGATAACTCGGTTCGACTGTCGGATCGAAGAATGTTTTGATGATAAGCGCGAAAACTATATAAGAAAGTGCCGCGAAAACGATTCCGCCGATGCTTCCCTCAACGGTTTTCTTCGGAGAGATCTCGGGAATCAGTTTATGACGTCCGAAGAGTCTGCCGCAGAAATACGCAAATGTGTCACTCACCCAGGGTCCGACAAACACGAGGAGATATGTATAATCTCCCACGCCTCTCAGAAGGACTATGCAGGTGAAAGTAAGTGCAACATAGAATATTCCGACAAATGCGGCGGATGAGTCTGTGAAGCTGATCTTTCCCTTAGCGAAAACTACTGCCGTGAATACTGCAATAAGGTACAGCACACACAGACCTGCGCAGATTTCAACTGATCTTCCGGGAACGAAAAGCGGGATCAGCGGCATGAGAGCTGTGAAGATGAACGACGGTACCGAAATCGGGTAAACCTTTCTCATGCCGACGCATCCGAGCATCTCAAAAGCGGCAACTGATGCAAGGATAGCCATTGCCGAGGGATATATAAAAGTATCGGAGAAATAGCAGATCGGAAAAAAGATCACGATCGCGCATATTGCTGTTATTGTTCTCTTTAACATGATAACTACTTCCGTTTATTTATTTTCGTTTTTATCGAGACCGCCCCATCTGCGGCTTCTTCCCGCAAAATCACGGATCGCTTCATCAACATCGTCCGTTGTATAGTCGGGCCACATTCTGTCTGTGAAATAGAACTCGGAATACGCACACTGCCAGAGCAGGAAGTTTGAAATGCGTGTTTCGTTCCCGGTTCTTACTATAAGGTCGGGCTCGGGACAGCCGGCGGTGTACATCTGTGAGGAAATATCCTCTTCGGTGATTGTCTCTTTTCCGGCTGAAATGAGATTATTCACGGCTTTTACGATTTCAGCGCGTCCGCCGTAATTCAGTGCGATATTAAGTCTGTAAGGACGGCCTCGTGTTTCGTCCTCGAGAGCTTTGGTTTTTCTTCCGATATTCTCGGAAAGCTGCGACGGCTCGCCGATAAAACGGAATTCGATGTCTTTTTCATCTGCCGCTTCCTCGATGTACGCGAGAAGAAGGCTGAAGATTGCCTCAACCTCATGCCGCGGTCTTTTGATATTTTCGGTCGAAAATGCATAAACCGTGCAGCACTGTATGCCGACCTTACGGCAGTAACGAACGATTTTCTTGAAGTTCGACGCGCCGCTTTTATGTCCGGCTTCTCTCGGGAGTCCGCGCATTTTTGCCCAGCGTCCGTTTCCATCCATAATGAAAGCAATATGTCTGAGTCCGCTTCTCTCCACGATTTCGGTTATGCTCATATCATTCGGTATTGTCATACTCCACCAATTTCAGTAAAATATTTCGTAAAATACAATGTAAGCGCCCAGCCATAAACGTGTTACCGCATATCGCCGGGCGCAGATCACATCCGACTTTTCAGTTTAACTGATAATGTCAGATCTCCATGATTTCCTTTTCCTTGGCTGCTGTAAGAGTTTCGATTTCCTTGATGAACTTATCAGCCATATCCTGAATAGCCTTTTCGGACTGCTTCTGTTCGTCTTCAGTCATTTCGCTGTTCTTCTTCATAGCCTTGCACTTATCGTTTGCATCGCGTCTGATGTTGCGGATAGCTACCTTTGCATCTTCGCTCTGCTTGCCGATACCCTTCTTGATTTCCTTACGTCTTTCCTCTGTAAGCTGGGGGAATGTAAGGCGGAGAGTCTTACCGTCGTTCACGGGTGTGATTCCAACGTCGGAAGCGAGGATAGCCTTTTCGATGCTCTTGAGAGTGGAAGCGTCCCAGGGGGATACTGTTACGGTCTTGGGGTCTGTTACCTTTACTTCAGCCATCTGGGGGATAGCAGTAGCAACGCCATAGTAGTCAACAGTAACCTTGGAAAGAACCGCTGTATTTGCTCTGCCTGCGCGGATCGTGGAAAGATCTTCCTTATATACTTCAATGGTCTTTTTCATTTTGGATTCGTAATCTTTTGTGTCGAGTTTCATATTTGCATCTCCTTGTATATTATTTGATTTGATTTTTCTTTTTAATTTTAATGGAATTCAGCTTCGGTATCGAGGTGTGTAACGAGTGTGCCGATTTCTTCACCGTTTACCGCACGGATAATGTTTTCGGGATTGGACAGCGCGAACACGTACATATCGATCTTCTGCTCCTTAGCGAGTGCGGATGCTGATACGTCGGTTGCGTGAAGGTTCTTAGCAAGGCATTCGTCGTAGGAAACCACTTTATATCTCGGAACTGTAGGATCAATATCGCCGTTTGCATCTCTGGGATCCTTTACATAGATGCCGTCTATGTTCTTCGCCATGAGGATAACATCAGCTTCGATCTCAGCGCCTCTTACAACAACGGTTGTGTCGGTTGTAATGAACGGGATTCCGAGACCTGCGCCGAAGATAACTACCATGCCGTCATTCATATGAGCAATTGCTTTTCTGAAGTCGTACTGTTCGGCGTAGCTGTTCATGGTTACGGGTGACATAACGGTTACGGGGCAGTTTTTCTTTTCGATCGCATCCTCGAGTCTGAGACAGTTGATCATTGTTCCGAGCATACCCATCTGGTCAGCTCTTGCTCTCTTGACGCCCTTGCCGTATGCGCCTCTCCAGATATTTCCCGCACCGATAACGATACCGACCTGGATACCGTCGTCAACGAGTCTCTTGATGACATCGGCGATCTGATCGATTATTTCCGCGTCGAAAATTTCATCAACTTTATTGTCCTTATCCTTCTTTGCGATTGCTTCACCGGAAAGCTTGAGAAGCACTCTCCTGAATCTGCGCTCAGCCATACAGTATTCCTCCGTATATACATTTTATCTTATATATTTTACCCTATTTCGCGGAATTTGTAAATACTTTTTTTCATAATTGAGCGAAAAATCATATAGAACTTTATACTGCTGTTTTAGTGAAAAAGTAACAGAAACAAATTTGCCTCACATCGGAAACACCAACATGAGGCATTGCGGTATTATTTTTCGACAATCGCGGTTTTGACAAGCGATGTTCTATGATAATACACGGTGGTAATTATGCTGCATACGATCCATCCTGCGGGATATCCCATAATTATTGCTGCAACCGTATTCGAGATGAAGTTCGACATGATAAAGAGATAGACCTGTCTGAACGCCACGAATGATACCAGCATTATTATCATCGGCACTTTTGAGTTTCCCGCACCGCGGAGAGCTCCCGAATAAATCTGATTCAGGCAGACTATGACATTGAACGGCGAGATTACTCGGAGGATCATTGTACCGTATGTGATTACCTCAGCTTTGTCGTTGAAAAATCCGACAAGATGCGGCGCGAAGATCATGATCGGGATCATCAGTATGATTGCCGAGCAGACAGATATCAAAAGTGAAACTGTAACGCCTTTTTTCGCGCGCTCTGCCTGCTGTTTTCCGAGGTTCTGACCTACGAATGTTGTTGAAGCAAGCGCCACCGACTGAACGGGCAGGATAACAAGTTGGTCGATCTTTGAATACGCTGTCCATCCCGACATACAGTCAGCGCCGAAGTAATTGATATACGACTGAACGAAAATATTGGAAAACGATGTTATTGCCATCTGAAGAGCTGCGGGTATGCCAATTCTGATGATTTTGCTGAGCATCTCGCGTGAGATTCTGAGCTCCCGCATTGATACTTTGACACAGTTATCGGTTCTGACAAGGGTTATCATGATAAGCACAGCCGATATTCCCTGTGCAATTATTGTGGCAAGCGCAACCCCGACAACGCCGAGTCCGAAGTTTATGACAAACACAAGGTCAAGCACTATATTGACAAGGGCTGACACTACGAGGAAATAGAACGGTCTTCTCGAATCTCCGACTGCTCTGAGTATTCCCGCACCCATGTTGTATATCATCAGTCCTGCGACTCCGGCAAAATATGTGGTAAGATACGCTTTGGATTCGGGATAAACATTGTCCGGTGTAGCCATAAATCTCAGCGCTGTCGGAGTCATTGCTATGCCGACTATTGTGAACACGACAGAAAGAACGAGCGTCATCACAATCGATGTATGTACGGCTTCATTTACTTTGTCGTATTGCTTCGCACCGTAGTACTGCGATATTACAACACCGGCTCCGCTTGCAAGTCCCGAGAAAAAGCCGATGAGCATGAAGATGATCGATCCGACAGTACCGACCGCGGAAAAAGCTTCGTTGCTGACGTAGTTTCCGACTACCCATGTATCGACCGTATTATAGAACTGCTGGAATATATTCCCAAGCAAAAGAGGAAACGCAAATGTGATTATATGCCTGACTATGCTTCCCTCAGTCATATCGACGTCTTTTTTTCTCAGTGAAACGGAACTTCCCGATTTCTTCATTAAATTAGCAATCATTCTGCCCACACTTTCGGTGATTTTTACAAAAAATGGTGTCTGTTATAATAATACACCTTTGAGCACGAATAGTCAAGCAGTTTGTCGATAAATAACGAAACAGTATGAAATTCAGCAGCCGCATTGTCAAATACGGTAAACAACTGCGGATGATATATAATAGCGCGGATGAAGAAATAGTGCAGATTTTCGATCAATTGTGCATATAGTTTTTATTTACTATTGAAATAATGTGTGATATAATTGAAACATACAGGATTATTTCAATTGACAAGGAGATCAACTTATGACAAACACATTCGGTTCATACAAACACGTCTGCATGATCGGTATCGACGGTATGGGAGCGTTCAACAGAGATGCTGACACACCAAACATTGATAAGCTGTTTACAGATCATGCCACAACATACTCATCCCTCTGCGCCAAGCCTACAATCAGCGCGACCTGCTGGACAAGTATGCTGACAGGTACGGTTCCCGAGGTTTTCAACTGGGATATGAGTGCGCTGGACGGCATTCCGACAGTTTTCGCCATGATTAAGGAAGCATATCCTGATTGTGAGTCAGCGGCGTTTACCGGATGGTCACCAATCGCGCTGGAAATTCTTGCTCCGAACGGCGGCGTGGATATCTATGACACAGCTCCCGATGCCAAGCTTTTCCCAAAAATTATCGGTTACATTGACAATCACGATCCGAAGCTGCCCTTCATCCAATTTGATGATGTCGACACAATCGGCCACGGTACAGGCTACGGTTCACGTGCGCATCTCGACAGCATATCTCATGTTGACGGTTTTATCGGTCAGATTATCGAAAAATATAAAGAAAAAGGAATCTTCGGCGATACTCTTTTCATTGTTACTGCCGATCACGGAGGTACTATCTACGGCGGTCACGGTGACTGGTCGGACGGAGAGCGTTTCGTATTCCTCGGTGTGGCAGGCAAAAATGTCGT
>CAZPPN010000023.1:0-12079 GCA_964588425.1 uncultured Ruminococcus sp.
ATAGCACCACTTGCATCAATGGCGTAATTATCGTGGACATAGCAGCTATTCAATGGTAACCGCCAAATAAACGATGTAAACAGAAAACCTCCGAGCGAAGGAAAATGCCCGGAGGAAAGCAGAGAATCTGTGTTTTGTGGTCCTTTCTAAAAATTTATTGGATGAAAGACCTGCTTTTTTAGAAAAAGTCAGGAAGCGAGAAAATCGTCAATGACATCGCAGAGATGCTCCGGATCCAGGTGATAGGTTTTCTTATAGATAAGGAAGATAAACAGACCGATGCCGAACGAAAGGGCAATGGTCAGCAGCATATCAAATACGCTTATTGATGAAATGTTTTCCAGAAAACCGGATTTGAAAATATCGTTGAAATTCATGTTTTGGGGTTACTCCTTTGTGTGTTTAATAAATTTTTAATCATACATACGGCTGACTGCATACTTGGAAAAAGCGGAACTGCGTCTGCCGTCAAGCTGTACCGCATCACGGATTACATCTGGCAGATAGTTGTCCCACTTTACTTCAAGGATACAGGGATCATTCTTTACCGGAACTGTCACGCAGTCAGGATTCAGAAATTCCGTACATCCCATACCGGTGCGGATATTGTAATCTAACGTCACGCGGACATTGCCCGGCGCGAATATAAACGGCTCACGGGTGTAGTCGACGATCACTTTGGCTCTCAGTCCTTCGTTTCGCAGGCGTGTGTAGAATCCGAGGATCACTTCATTTCTGCTTCCTAACATCCGGTCAATATCTCCGTCAGCAATTGCCTGTGCCATCTCGGGGGTGAGAGAGGCGGAATCCTTGTATCCCAGTCCGCCGTGCTTGAATTTCCTCTCGAGATGAATCATCGACGGGTCGTTGTTGTACAGCCTGATGCGGTATTTTTCACGGATGTTCACACCGTCCAGCTTTTCTCGGAGCGCTTTATCATCAAGGTTGTCAAAATACAGACTGCGGATTTCGTATTTACCGTTCACGGCATGACTGTCAGGTTTCATTACAGCCCGCAGTCTCTGCCGTAGTATCAGCATATCGGTTTTGCTGATCTCATGTTTTACTTCATGTCTGAATTGCACTTGCATCATCCTTTCTGACGTTAATTTTACTCCGCGAACCTTAGAATGACATTAGAAAAACCTTCCCATGTGTGAAAGTTCACGGGAAGGCAAGTGAAGGGTAATTGAATTTTTCAGAATCGGGCGGTAAAGCGGATTTTTTCGACAGACGGATATTCAGCAGTCAGCCTGCCGCCGAATGTTTCGCAGATCGCACGTGCGGCGGACAATCCGATTCCGTAACCGGATGACGTTCCGTTCTGCGTTCTTGCGCTGTCACCGCGATAAAAATGCTCAAAAAGCCGCTCGGGGTTTGAATCGGGAGCAGTATCGCACGTGTTTTCCTCGATCAGCATAATGCGGTTGTTCTCTTTCGTCAGCGTAAGGCAGATCGTGCCGCCGTCGGGAGTGTATTTCACAGCATTGTCGAGGATTACCGATACAAGCTGAGCAAACATATCCCGATTCGTCTGCATACGGATTTGCGGCTCAATACAGGCGGTAAACGTGATGCTTCTGCTTTTCCCTCCCTGCGACGATCGGGCGTACCGCTTTTCCGGACAGCAGGATCACAAACAGAAGTACCACGAGCCAGCAGAGAAGAGCTATCGTGCATGATACAAACAGAACCATAAAGAATGTGTTCCTCTGACTTGAGGTATCCATGAAGATAATCAGCCGATCTCTGCCCTGATGTTTGACAGCATACTTGTATTCGTCGATCCGCCCAGAAAGATCTGCTCCGACAGCCTGTGCATACTTTTGAGCATCCGTTTCGTCAATTGAGGAAATGCGGTCGGTATTGATATCAAGAATCTTCCCGTCCATATCGGTACGTACTGTAAAAAAACGGGCAGCCTGCATCATATCCATATCAAGCGGCGGCATCATCGGCGGCTGTCTTTCAAAATCCATTTTTCCGAGCATCCCGTCCGCACCGATCAATGTCTGCATCACCCGGTCAGACTGTCCGTCAAACATAACCCAGCTCAGTCCGTTGATTGCTCCGACAAGAACCACCAGAAGTACCGTTACCGCAGACATGGCGAACAGGATAAATCTCTTTTTCAGCGTTCTCATCATATGTTCATCTCCAGTTTGTAACCCACATTCCGCTTTGATACGATCTCCACGCCCGAGTTCATGGCAGTCAGGCGCTTCCGCAGATAGGAGATGTACAGCCACACGCTGCCTGTATCCGTTTCGGTGTTGTATCCCCATGCTTTCACAAGCAGATCCTCTGAGGATAGGTAGATCGTATGATTCAGCATAAGCTGTTCCATGAGACGATACTCCTGTTTCAGCAATGTAAAAGAATCGTTTCCGCAGGATATAACGCTTGACTGAACATTCAGCGTCAGATCTCCGAAGCGGATCAGATCCGGCTGAAATTCCTCACGACGGCGCAGCATGGCACGTACTCTGGCAAGTAGCTCGCCCATGTCAAAAGGCTTCGGGAGATAATCGTCCGCACCCATGTCCAGACCGCGGATTCTGTCTTCAACCTGTTTCTTTGCGGTCAGCAGAAGGATCGGTGTACGGCATCCCCTCCGACGCAGTTCGGCAAGCACATTCAGTCCGTCACGCTTCGGCATCATGATATCGAGGATCATCCCGTCATATCCGCCTGACATGGCATAATCGTATGCATCCGCCCCGTCATACACAGCATCCACGATGTAGTTATTATAGGTAAGGATATCCACCACCGCTTCGGAAAGGGCGGCTTCATCTTCGGCGTAAAGCAGTTTCATCGGCGTATTCTCCGTTTTGTTTTTATGTTGATAAAATTATACAGCTTTTTTGTGACAAATATCTTAACATACGGTGATGATCAGGGGGAAGGTATGTGTTGTATAGCGTAGTAACATAGTATACATCACGAATTGACCGCCGTATGTTTTCGGTAAGAGACGAGCCCCTGCCCTACATAATACTAATTTCGTTACCTCTGACACAAGCGATTGATTCAGCGTAAACTTGCACAGAGACTCTCAATCTCTTGATCACAAAAAATAACAGCTGCCACAAGGGTAACTGTTATTTTTTCGCGCCCTAGAGGATTCTGAACCTTTGCTATGCATGCATAGCTGCAAGTTTCGTTACGTTCGGCTTATGGCATCGGTCTGCCGTAAACTTGCACAGAGCTTCTCAGTCTCATGATCACAAAAAAATAACAGCTACCACAAGGGTAACTGTTATTTTTTCCGCGCCCTAGAGGATTCGAACCTCTGACCTACCGGTTCGTAGCCGGGCACTCTATCCGCTGAGCTAAGGGCGCGTATTCGGTTTTCACGAGGATTTCTCGCTCGTGCTCATATATAATACCACATTCATCCTCGATTGTCAAGTCTTTTTTTGAATTTTTTTGATTTTTTATTTTTTTGTGATCGTCTTGTGAAAAAAAGATAAGTTTTTACTGAATTTATAAATACTGATTGAAATTTTGTAATTTGTATGATATAATAATTTGGTGATTGTATATCGGCGGTGTTTTTCTTTACATCTGTCCGCCGGATTATCAAAATTACGCATATTGCGAAAGGAGTTTATCCAAAATGGGTAACACAAAAGTTAAGAAAATACTCATTACGGTTTGTGTTGTGCTCGTTGCCGCTCTCGTTATCGGTCTCACAGTCTACACAAATCTTGCAAGCAGCGGTTCTCTTCTCCGTATGAAGACTGCGGCTGAAACCGAAAACTTCGAGGTTGACGGAGCTATGATGACATATTTCTTCAATGTCAACTATCAGAGCTATTCCTCCTACATCAGCTACCTCGGTGTTGACACATCGGTATCACTCAAGGCTCAGGAATGCCCCTACATCACAGGCGGCACATGGTTCGATTATTTCGCTTCCATCGCCAAGACCAATGTAAACCAGGTTCTCGCACTCTGTGAAGCAGCTCACGAAGCAGGCGTTGAACTTGATGACGCTGACCTCGCAGGTGTTGACACAACCGTTGACACAATCCGCGAATCCGCAAAAACATACGGCTACTCTCTCGATCAGTACCTCACACTTACAATGGGTACAGGCATAAACGAGAAGGACGTACGCAACTGCCTTGAGCTCACAGCTCTCGCATCCAAGTACACCAACATTTATATTGAAGGTCTCAGCTACACAGAAGAACAGCTTGAAGCATACTATTCCGAAAATACTGCTTCTTTCGACGGTGTTGACTATCTTGTATTCACAACAGAATCCTCCGACTTCATGGACAAGGATACTGACGGCAACCCTGTCGGCGACACAACTGAAGCATCCGCCACAGCCAAGGCTTATGCAGATCGTCTCGCAGCAGCAGCTTCCGAAGATGAATTCGTATCTGTTGTAGGCGAATACATCACAGAAACTTACGGCAGCGAATATGTTGACGATGAAGTGGCAGCTTGCTACAACACACACACAGTTGCATCCAACATCCCCGAGGCATCCGAATGGGCATTCTCCGCAAGTGTTGGTGACACATTCGTGATCGGTGAAGAAGGCTCCACAACATTCTCCGTATACTATCTCACAGCAGAATCTTACAGAGAAGAAGCTACAACAAGAAATGTACGTCACATTCTTCTCTCCTCCGACACATACGAAGACAGCACAACAGCAGAGACAGTATATGCTGATCTCGAGGCTGCAGGCTTCAGCGATGACAAGTTCAACGAACTCGTTCTCAAGTACAGCGAAGACACAGGTTCCGTAAACAACGGCGGTAAGTACGAAAACGTAGCACGCGGTGAAACAGCAAATGAATTCAACGCATGGCTCTTCGACGACAGCCGCGCTGAAGGCGACACAGGTATTGTTGAATCCACATTCGGCTGGCACATCATGCAGTACCTCGGCGAAGGCGACAAGGAATCCTGGATGGTAACAGCAGAAAGCCTCCTTCAGGAAGAAGATTACAGAGCTCACATGGAAGAATACGCGGCAAAAATCACATACAACGATTCTGTTATCAACAGCATCAACGCGTAAAACAACCGAATAACAACAACTGCCGTACCGGTGTGAATGACACTGATACGGCGGTTTTTTTGCAAGGATATCGGCATAGTTCTCTCACTTTTGTTTACAAAAACAATCGGAACGGTTGCTGGTGCAATCTGTATTTTGTGATATAATATAATCACAGGCCTGAACAGTAACATTTACAGGAGAAATTATTATGACACACTTAAATGAACGAATCAAAAATCTTCGAAAACACAAAGATCTCACACAGGAACAACTTGCGGAATTCCTTGGAGTTTCTCCTCAGGCCGTAAGCCGCTGGGAAACAGGTACAACCTGTCCTGACATCGCAGTGCTGCCCCAGCTCGCGGAATTGTTCGGAGTTACGGTTGATGCACTTCTCGGCGTGGATGAAAAAGAAAAGCGGCGTGAAATCAACAAAATTATTGCAGAAGCAGAAGAAAAAATTGATCGTAATATTACTGAAGAACCGATTATTTTACTGAGAAAGGCTCTCGTAAAGTATCCCAACAACGAACGTCTGATGTGCTGTCTGATGTATGCACTGTATGCTGCAAGTGAGAATGAGGAATTATGCCGCGAATATGATGCCGAAATTGTTTCCATAGCATATCGCATACAGCAGTATTCAACCGATTCCGACTGCCGTAATGAAACTCTCAGGTTATTATTCAGACACTATTGCGACACAAACAGAAAGGCTGAAGCGCTTCAGATTGCTGACGGTATGGCAGGTATCGAAACCTGTCTGGAACGTAATATTTACTGGGCGCTTGAAGGCGATGCAAGAATTGATTATCTGAAAGAAAGAATGACAGATGATCTAAACTACCTTCTTTGGGATATCTGGGCGTATTCAGTTCATGCTGATCTCAGCGATGATGAAAGAAAAACACTCGATATGCTTCGAAGTGAAACAGAAGAAAAATTAAAGAGTATTCTTCCGATCAGTTAATCTCTGATAATCATATAACATAAACAAAAACGGCGGTTCTCACAAAAACGGAGGATCGCCGTTGTTTAATTTGATTATATGTCCTATCCCCTGTCCGCGTCATCCCCGAAGATCCAGAGGTAGTAGTCCTCGAGCGTCGGCATGACTGCTTTGGCGTTTTCCGACGGACGGGAATCCGACAGCACGCGAAGCAGAGTCTCACCGCTGAAATCATCCCGAGTGACGGCTGTTGTACGGAATTTCGCCTGAACAGCACCGATATCGTCCCCGCTGCATGGGATCAGCCACACCTTTCCTGCGATTTGCTTCAGAAGCTCGGACGGTGCGCCCTGACTTGCGATCCTGCCTTTTTTAAGCATGATGATCTCGCGCGAGACAAATTCGATGTCGGAAACCACGTGTGTAGCGATCAGAACGATCCTGCCGGCTGATATTTCCGAGATGTAGTTACGGATAGCGATGCGCTGTTTGGGATCGAGGCCCGCTGTCGGCTCGTCGAGGATCAGTATTTTCGGATCCCCGAGAACAGCCTGCGCGAGTGTCAGCCTCTGCTTCATTCCTCCGGACAGCGCTCCGATTTTGCGGTTCGGCACATCATCCAGAGCAACGGCTTTGAGTATTTCGGGTATCTGTTTTTCCGCCGATTCCTTTTTCATCCCTTTGAGTGACGCCATGTACCAGAGAAATCTTTCTACCGTGAAGTTCGGGTACAGCCCCGGATACTGCGGCATGAATCCCAGCTTTTCGCGGAAACGTGCGCCCATATCGAGGATGTTTTCTTCTTTATCCGAGGCGTCGTCTGTGTATGTTATCGTTCCGCTGTCCGCTTTGAGATTGTCCGTGAGAATATTCATCAGCGTCGATTTTCCCGATCCGTTTGTTCCGAGAAGCGCGTATATCCCCCCGTCAAGCGTTGCCGTGAATCTGTCAAGCGCGAGGTTTGAACCGTATGATTTTGTTATTCCGTCGATCTTCAGTCTCATGCTGTCCTCCGTTTGATGTAACTTATATTACAATTATAAAACACAATGCGACATTTGTCAAGACGGTTATGGAGATTTCGATTGAAATTATGGAAAAACTTGAAATTGCTCAAATCAACGCCTGCCCTTTGATCTGCGGAGCTGTTTCACACTTTAACAATTTGTGAATTTCATGAGTTCCCTCTTGACTGTCTTACCGTTTGCAGGTATAATATTTATGAAGTTAGCAGCTGCTAATTGCGGCGGCATTTTTTAACCACGTGTTAGCCATAACTAACATCAGTAAATGTAACAATGGAGATGCATATATGAAAATCAAACGGCTATTTTGGATCATCATCGGATTTATCAGTCTGGGGATCGGAGCTGTTGGAGCTGTGCTTCCCGTAATTCCGTCAATCCCGTTTCTTCTGCTTGCTGCATTCTGTTTCGGAAAAAGCTCTGAAAAACTGCACAACTGGTTTATCGGAACAAAGCTGTACAAAAACAATCTCGAATCATATGTCAGAGGCGAAGGTATGACACGCAATACCAAAATCAAAATAATGCTCACTGTGACCTGTCTGATGATGATCGGATTCTATATGATGTTCCGCAGCGATCTGTTCATCCCGTGCGCTGTTCTGTTCGGCGTATGGTTATTCCATATCGCATACTTCACATTCGGAGTCAAGACATTATCTGCGCCGAAAAAAGCTGATATAAAAAAGTGAATCCGCCAAACAAATCAACTCCCCGGGCATTGCTGCATGAGGAGCTGATTTTTTATTTTTCTTTATTTTTCGGATATTTCAAATAAGGCTCATCTCAAGCTCTTCAAAATCAACCTCGTCAACAGCCTCATCTCCCTCGAAATCGTAAGGATCATCGGAAGGAACCCATGCATTGCCGAATTCTTTATCCCTGAACAGGGCGGCAAGTCCCGTGATCTGCTTCAGTCTGAGAATCTCGTCGCGATCCATTCCGAGGTGCTTCGATATCCATGCATCGGACCGTCCAAGCTCGTGCAGTTCCTTTACAATGTTGCTCATCAGATCCACATCGTGCGAACCTCTTGCTCTGTTATGTCTGATAGTGCTCGCCATACGGTGATCGAGAGGCTTGTCAATAACCGACACCGGCAGCACTCCGCCTTCCCTTTCGTATATATCGGGATAATCGAGCATGATGCGGTAACGGTGGAATCCGTCGACGATCACATAATTGTCGTTATCCTTATCGTAATAGCACACGATCGGCATAGTGTAGCCGTCTTCCTTGATGCTGTCGTACAGTAATTTCAGTTCCGGCGGAGCGACTGCATTCGGGTTATATGTATTCGGAACGATCTTCTCGATCGGTACGGCTATAATATTGTAAACCGGACTTCTGAACGCCATTTTATTCACCTACCTTATTATATTTCATTTTAAGCATATCGACCTTTTTCTGCTGCTGTCTCGTCAGTCCGAATCCCATGAAACGGCAGGTGTGATCGTTCTTCAGTATGCAGTAGCACATTCTCTTCCAGCTCGGTATATCTTTTGACGACTTGATATCGTCTGTATGATCGGGGATCTTATCGAGGAAAACCACACGCGAATGATGCTGGATCGTATAGTTTGAGACGCCGTTCAGCTTTATTCTGTACCCACGCTCGATCAGCTCGGCGATAACGCTGTCGTCCAGTCCACCGCCCGTAGTATGCCAGAACTCGATTGATGTCTTGAATTTTGCGATATAGTTATTTCTGAGCCGCGACGGAAGCGTATCCAGCAGGAATTTTGTGTACGATTCCCATGTATAGCCCTCAGGCAGAGTCAGATTGCGGTATCCCATTGCTTTTGTTTTGCCGTAGATCGCGCCGAAATTCGCACCTTTCACACGTCCGACCAGCTTCGCCCACATATCCGGATCGAGTACCCGATAAAGGTTGAGGCTTTCCTTTGCGCTGTCATTGAACGGAGAGGCAACGCGCATTTGCTCCGGCGACACTCCTGCCTTGTAGTAGAGATCGTACAGGCGGTTGTAATCGTAATCGAACAGGTAATTTGCGTGCCATACATCCGATAGCGACCAGTCGTAGATAGGAGAAGCCGCCCACACATCCTTGAACTGCTTTGTGATCCAGCACTCGCCTTTGTATCCGTACCTTTTGTTGAGCACACCGCTGTACCGCTGGAGTGATTCGTCTGTTCTGATCCCGAGCAGGCACACGGTTTTCTTATTCCCGTGACTTATCCTGTACCACCGCGCAAACTGCTTTGCGAGATCTTCCTGATGCATACGGTATCTATATGTCGTCATTGGGTTGTTTGCAAGATTTATGACATACGGATGCTTCGGCATAGGACGGCACCACGCTGATTCTGCCGTATCGTCCCACGGATACCAGTACATTTCATAACTGCTCAGCGCTGTACGTGTTGCCATCGGCAGGCATACCCAGTACGGCTCGACTTCATCCTTGACCCGTGCAAATGTACGTTCAACATACTCGGTCGTACAGTTGTACTGAGCCTCGAAATCCTGATGAAAAACTCCGATCTTTTTGTCAGGATAATATTTCCGCTGAAAGTCAAGCGTGATATTCAATAAAAGTCCGCTGTCCTTACCGCCGGAGAACGAAACGAATATATTGTCAAACTCTTCAAATATCAGTCTGAGTCTTTCCTGCAGCGCGGTATATACATCTTTTTCGATATACTGCTTTTTCATCTTATGGTATTTTCCTTATTATTCCTCTATTTACAAAATTTTACTATATTCCATTAGATTATACGTTTTCCGCGCAAAAAAGTCAACATTATAAGTGTAAAAAGAAGATTCTGCCGCATTATTCACAATATATTAAAATAACTATGTTATAATATTTCATCAAACAAAAAACGAGGAGTTCAGCATGAACAGACATTATATTGATATGGCAGACATGAATCAGCCAAAGCTTTACGAAAGAGAGGTGCTGCCCTCTGCGGAAGTAGAGATCGTACCCGACGATAGTGATTTCTTCGGTTACGGCACAAAAAAAGTCGGGGATATCGGTGACCGCACGTTTTTCGGAACAGGTGACTGCATCACATACGACTTCGGTGAGCACTGTGTGGGATACATTTCATTCAGACTGCGTCATCTTCTCGACTTTCTTGACGCTCCGGTTCACCTGAAGATCAGATTCAGCGAAATGCCGTTTGAGCTTGCAAGAGATTTCAGCACATACAAAGGCAGTATCTGCTCATCATGGCTTGAAGAAGAGATCATCAAAGTTTACTCTCCCGGCGATGTGAAGCTCAGCACAAGATACGCTTTCCGCTACATGGAGATAACGGTTCTCGCCACCCCGAAACCGTTTATCATGGACAATTTCGCAGTGAGATGTGTAACCAGCGCAGATATATCAAAGCTCAAGCCCCTTCCGGAGGGAACAGATCCCATTCTCCGTGAAATTGACAGAGTATCTGCCGCAACACTCCGCGACTGTATGCAGTCAGTTTATGAGGACGGGCCCAAGCGTGACCGACGTCTGTGGAGCGGGGATCTCAGAATTCAGGCTCTGACCGACTACTATCTGTACAACAACAGAAAGCTCGCAAAGCGCTGTCTGTATCTCTTCGCATCCTGCGTTAACGATGAACTGTATGTTCCCGGATGTCTCTACCTTGCGAACGGCGTATACCACGACAACAACACCTATCTCACGGACTACGCGCTTATCTTTGCGGTCTCACTTTGCGACTACTTCGAGCACACACCGGACGACGCGGATACGGCACGAGATCTTTATCCTGCCGCGAAAAAGCAGCTTGAGATCGCCGAATCTCTTCTGAACGATGACGGTATCATCACATTCCGCGCCGGATGGTCGAGATTCATTGACTGGGCTGATAATCTTGAAAAAACAACATCGGTTGAGGGCATCTTCCTCTATGCACTTGACAAAATGGCTTCCCTCGCATCTTCTCTCGGCTATGCTGACGATTCGGCACACTGGAATGAACTTTCCGCAAAGCTGAAGCAGGCGTCGATTGACAAGCTGTACGACAGGGAGCGCGGATTATTCGCAAACGCATACGACAAGGATCAGTTATCGGTACACTCGCAGGTATGGATGATCCTCGGCGGAGCAATAGACGGGGAGAACGCAATCTCAGCGCTGAACAAATCTCTCTCAGCCGCGGAATCTATCAAGCCCGTCACGCCGTATATGCATCACTATGTGCTCGAGGCAATGGTAAAGCTCGGAATGATGGCTGAAGCAGAAGAATATCTCAAGAATTACTGGGGCAAGATGGTTGAGTACGGTGCCGACACGTTCTGGGAAGTATTCGTTCCCGGAAAGCCGGAGGTATCACCCGTAAAGGACAACATCATGAACTCAATGTGCCATGCGTGGAGCTGCTCGCCCTCATACTTCATCAGACGTTATTTTGTAAAGTAAAACCGGACAAACAGAAAAAGCTGCCGCATCAGGTTGAATGAATGTGACAGCTTTTTATTATTCGGTTTACCCCAAAGTACCTTCGACTCTCAAAGTACCTTTGATAAAAAGTCGCGGAGTCGGGGGTTCTTCGGGTTTGCGAAAAATTCCTTGGGTTCGCCTTCCTCGAGGATCTTGCCTTCGTCGATGAAGATAACTCTGTTGGCAACTTCTCTCGCAAATCCCATTTCGTGGGTTACGATAACCATTGTCATTCCGTCGTCGGCAAGAGCTTTCATGAGGTCGAGAACTTCGCCTACCATTTCGGGGTCGAGTGCGGATGTCGGCTCATCGAACAGGATTACGTCGGGATTCATCGCAAGAGCGCGGACGATAGCCACTCTCTGCTTCTGACCGCCGGAGAGAGTTGACGGATATTTGTCAGCTTTCTCTTCGAGTCCGATTCTCTTGAGAAGGCGCATTGCGTTTTCCTGAGCATCGGCTTTGATCTTGTTTTTATCTGTTGTGATCTCGATCTTCTGCTGCTTTTTATCCTTCTTTCTGAAAAGGTTTGTAAGCGGCAGGAGAGCGTTATGTCTCTTGGCACGGTTCAGATCTGCAATTCCGATATGCACGGGCGCGAGCATGATATTCTGAACCACCGTCTTGTTATTGAAAAGGTTGAACTGCTGGAACACCAT
>CAZPPN010000024.1:0-11953 GCA_964588425.1 uncultured Ruminococcus sp.
GCAGATTTTCCTCATCCTTCCCGTAAACTGACCGTTCCCGACGTCCTGACCGTCGGTCTGCTCCTGCTTGCCGCCGTGATTTCCGCATTTTCTACGCTGTCCCGCGACGCCGGTACGACCTGCACCATCCGGTACGGGGAGACTGTGCAGACCGTTTCCCTCTCCGGAAACCGCATGATTCCCGTTCAGTCAAACGGACATTCGCTGACCGTCGTCATCGAAAACGGCGCGGCAGCCGTCACGGAATCCGACTGTCCGGACGGCGTCTGCGTGAACAGCGGGACGATCTCCCGCGCCGGTCAGGCGATTGTCTGCGTTCCGGCGGGAGTGACGATCCGTGTGGACGGAAACCGCAGCGATGACGCGGACATCATCGCCGGAGGTGCGCCGTGAAAATGCCCGCTTCCGACCGGCAGGTTCTGCGTGTCGCCGAAAACGCCGCGTTTCTCTCGCTCGCGCTGATCCTCTCTTTTGTGGAATCGCTCCTTCCGGCGGCGGTTCTTCCCCTCCCCGGCTGCAAAGTCGGACTTGCCAATCTCGCAATCCTCGCCGTTTTCTACCGGACGCACAGCATCGCCAATACTGCGGTGATTTCGCTCTGCCGGTGCCTGATTACGTTTTTCCTGTTCGGGAATTTCACCTCGCTCCTGTTCAGCTTATGCGGCGGCGCGATGGTGCTCGGAATCCTTTGCCTGCTGAAACGGGTGCGCGGACTGAGTTTCATCGGCATATCCGTCCTCTGTGCGGCGGCGCATAATCTCGGACAGCTTGCCGCGGCGGTATGCCTGACCGGAACGGCGGTGCTTGCCTATACCCCCGTTCTCTTTGCGGCGGCAGCCTTTTACGGAAGCATCAACGGAATTCTTCTGAATCTGATGCCGGAATTTATCACGAAAAAATCATGAAACTGCGAATTTTTGCCCTCTTTTCCACGCTCGTTCTCCTGTTCGGCGGATGTGCCAGAGAACCGGAAGAATACCGCGACACCGTTTTTTTTGCCATGGACACGTACATTACCGTCCGTCTGGCAGGAGCGGGCGTCACGGAAGAACAGCTTGACGAAGCGTCTGCGGAATGCGAACGCATCGTCCGGGAACTCGAATCCGTTCTGTCGGCGCACGATCCGGAAAGCGAACTGTACGCGCTCAACCACAGCGATACGGAATTCACGGAAATCAGCGAAACGCTGAAAGACGTGCTGACCATGGTGTACGACATCCACGGAATCACGGACGGTGCGTATGACTGCACGCTGGGCGGTATCGCGGAGCTGTGGAATATCACGGGCGGCGGTCCCGTTCCCGTGCAGGAAGATATTGACGCCCTCCTCGCGCACACCGGTTATGACAAAATCACCCTCGACGAAAAACGCAGCACCGTCATGCGCTCCGACACGGACGTACAGCTCGACCTCGGCGGCATCGGAAAAGGTGCGGCGGCGGACCGGCTGATATGGTATCTCGAAGAGACGGACATCCCCTACGGACTCGTTTCCGTCGGCGGAACCATCGGCGTGTTCGGGGACAAGCCCGACGGTACGCCGTACAAAATCGGTATCCGCGATCCTGATGATCCCAACGGGGTAATCGGCTATTTCCTGATTGACGAAGGATTTGTCGCCGTTTCCGGGGATTACGAGCGGTATTTTGAAGAAAACGGCGTGCGTTATCACCATATTTTCGATCCGTCCACGGGATATCCTGCGGACAGCGGTCTCCGTTCAACCGCCGTATACTCTTTCAACGGTGCGCAGGCGGACGCGCTGTCCACGGCCCTGTTCGTCATGGGTGCGGATGCGACACTGGAGCTGTACGAAAATTATGACAGCTTTGAAGCCGTGCTGGTATCGGATGACGGCATTGTCCAGACCGAAGGCGCGCGGACGGAATTGGTAAACCCGTAATCTCTCTTACAACAGTTTATATAGAAGGAATAAAACCAACGCTATGGCAGCAAACTATATTGAATCCAAAATCATCGACCCCACCGTTGCGCCGGAACTGGAAATTGCGGACAAAGTCGCCGCACGCCACGCAAAGCGCGGGATCACGCCGAAGTATTTCATCCAGACCTTCGGCTGCCAGCAGAACGAAGCGGACAGCGAACGTCTCGCGGGTCTCTGCGAAACGATGGGCTACACCCGCACGTCCGCTCCGGACGACGCCCTGCTGATTCTTGTGAACACCTGCGCCATCCGCGAACACGCCGAAAAGAAGGCGCTGTCCATCATCGGGCAGTACAAGCACATCAAGGACGCGAATCCGGACGTCGTGATCGGCGTCGGCGGATGTATGGTCACGCAGGAAGCGCGTGCAACCAAGCTGAAAATGAGCTATCCCTACGTCTCGTTCACGTTTGACACGGGCGCGATCCACCGCGTTCCCTCGCTGGTACTGGCGGCCATCGAAAAGAAGACCCGTCAGTTCGTCCTCAGCGACAACTGGACGATTGCGGAAGGTCTGCCGATTGCGCGGACGTCGCAGCACATGGCATGGCTGTCGATCATGTACGGCTGCAACAATTTCTGCTCGTACTGCATCGTACCGTATGTCCGCGGACGTGAGAGAAGCCGAAAAGCTGACGACATCATTGAAGAAGCAAAGCAGCTCATTGCAGGCGGTGCGAAGGACATCACTCTGCTCGGACAGAACGTAAACTCCTACAACGGCGGCGACGGATGCGACATTGCCGAGCTTATGCACCGCATCTGTTCACTTGACGGGGACTTCCGACTCCGTTTCATGACGAGTCATCCGAAAGATGCGTCTGACAGGCTGATCGAGGCAATGGCGACGGAAGAAAAGGTAGTCAAGCACTTCCATCTTCCGATTCAGTCGGGTTCTGACAGAATCCTGCGTGAAATGAACAGAAAATACGACACGGCGGCATATCTCGAGAAGATCGCGAAGCTGAAAGCGGCTGTTCCGGATGTATCGATCACGTCGGACATCATTGTCGGATTCCCCGGAGAGACAGAAGAAGATTTCCTTGGCACGCTCGACATTCTCGAAAAAGTGAAGTACGACATGATCTTCTCGTTCATCTACTCCCCCAGAAGCGGAACACCTGCGGCAAAGATGGAAAATCAGGTACCGCATGAAGTATCGACAGAGCGTTTTGAGAGAATGCTCTCTCTTCAGAACAAGATTTCCGACGAAAGAAACCGCAGATTTGAGGGAAAGGTTCTCCGCGTTCTCGTTGAAGGGGTAAGCAAGAACGATCCGTCAATGCTGACCTGCCGCGGCGACTGTGTACGTCCGATTCACATAAAAGGTGAGACGTCGATGATCGGAAGTTTCGTGAACATAAAGGTCGGAAAAGTTGAGACATTCTGTCTTGAAGGCGAGATTGTGGGATAATATGTCGCAGAACTGCCGATAATAAACCAAGCCAAAAAATTTTTAATATTATACACCCGAAAGGAAACACAAAAATGGAAGAAATCCTCACCCCCGAAATGAAAGAGATCATTGCGCAGCTCGGAGCTGTTGTTAAGGCTGACAAGAGATGCCGCGCTATCGAAGAGACAATTGAAGAATACGAAAGAAGCGAAGAGCTGAACACACTCATTGCTGAATACAACGCGCAGCAGAATCTCCTTGCTGATGCATACGCGAGCGAAGGTGCCGAAGCGCTCTCCGAAGAGATGAAGATGACAATCCAGGCACGCATCGAGCAGCTTTACGAACAGATCACAAATCACCCCGTTTACACAGCATATGTAAGTGCAAAGGAAGCGTTCGACGGTCTCACAAACGAGATTTTCGCTGAACTTCAGTTCGTAATCACAGGTCAGCGTCCCTGCTCACACAACTGCTCCTCCTGCCACAGCGACTGCGGACACGAGCACTAATTAAATGGAGTTTTCCGGGGGAAGACAGCGGGGAGATACTTTTTGAAAAAAGCACCTCCCCGCACCCCTCCCCAAAAACTTTACACTATAAAAATGATTTTGTTCGGCTTGAAACGATAATTTTACTACATAAAACGATAATTTTACCAATATACTAAAATTTCCTTGAGGTGATCGCGATGACTCCGATGATGCAGCAATATTTTGAAATAAAAGACCAGTACAGGGATTTTATCCTGTTTTACAGACTCGGTGACTTTTACGAGATGTTCTTTGACGATGCTCAGCTTGCGTCAGCGGAACTCGATCTTACTCTCACGGGACGTGACTGCGGTGAGGACGAACGTGCTCCGATGTGCGGTGTTCCTTACCATTCATCCGAAACATACATCGGCAAACTGATCGAAAAGGGTTACAAGGTTGCGATCTGCGAACAGGTTGAAGATCCTAAGACGGCGAAAAATCTCGTTAAGCGCGAAGTTGTCAGGATCATCACCCCGGGAACTCTTATCGAAACCGATCTTCTGAACGAAAAATCGAACAACTATCTCGCCGCCATCTATTATGATGGAACATCAATCGGGATGTGCTTCGCGGACATTTCAACTGCGTATTTTGCGGCGACATCGTTCAAAGACCGTCTCTCAGAGGACGACATCATCAACGAGCTCTCGACGTATTCTCCCAGCGAGATCATCATGAGCACATCCGCGCGTTCTCTGCCCAAAGTTGCAAACCACATCAAACTTCGCTCGAATTCTCTCCTGACCGAGGCGGCTGCCGAATTTTTTGATGCTGACCGTGCTATTGAGAGATGCGAGAATCATTTCGGCATTGACGAGACATCCGGCAAACCGAGATCCGCTGTGATTGCCGCCGGAGCTGCTCTGAAATACATAGCCGACACGCAGAAGTCTGATATATCATACATCAAAAAAATCACATTTTACGATTCATCCGCATTCCTTGAGATGGATCTGTCGACAAGACGGAATCTCGAGCTGTGCGAAACCATGCTCACCAAAGAGAAGAAAGGCTCGCTTCTCTGGGTTCTCGACAAGACCAGTTCATCAATGGGTGCGCGTCTTCTCAAGCAGTGGATCGAACATCCTCTGACAAATGCCTCGGAAATTCTGAACCGTCAGCACGCGGTCGGTGAGCTTTGCGACAACTTTATACTGCGCGAGGAACTGAGGGATATTCTGTCATCTGTCCTTGACCTTGAACGTCTCATCACAAAAGTATCGTACGGAACAGCCGGCGGCCGTGATCTTCGCGCGATTGCACAGACAATATCCGTAATCCCCGAGGTCAGACGGCTTCTCGCAGACATAAAAAGCGGTGCGCTGGCTGATATTTACGCTCAGCTTGACGAACTGTTGGATGTTTACGATCTGATCGACAACTCGATTGAAGAAAATCCGCCGTTCATGATCCGTGAGGGCGGCATCATCAAGTCCGGTTACAGCGAGGATGTTGACAATCTGCGCTACATCATGACAAACGGCAAGGAATGGATCAAGACCGCCGAAGCCAACGAACGCGAAAAGACCGGAATCAAGAATCTGAAAATCGGATACAACCGCGTATTCGGCTACTACATCGAAGCGCCGCGTTCACAGTCCGAACTGATCCCCGACACTTATGTGAGAAAGCAGACCCTCTCCGACAAGGAGCGCTACATCACCGACGAGCTGAAAGATATGGAAGCGACCATCCTCGGTGCGGACGACAAGCTCAAAGCGCTCGAATACGATATGTTTGTCGGAATCCGCGATGCTGTCGAGAACGAATCTGTCAGAATCCGACGTTCCGCGCAGGCTCTCGCAATCCTTGATGTGTTCATCTCACTTGCGGAAGCGGCATCGCAGAACTCGTACGTCTGTCCCGTAGTTGACGGTAGCGACATCATCGACATCAAGAACGGACGTCACCCCGTGGTTGAAAAATTCGCGCCGGATTCGTATTTTGTTCCGAACGACGCTTATCTCAACACATCAGACAACTGTCTCATGCTGATTACCGGCCCGAACATGGCAGGTAAGTCCACATATATGCGTCAGACCGCGCTGATTATTCTTATGGCACAGATCGGATCGTTCGTTCCGGCATCATCCGCGCGCATCGGCATTGTTGACAAGCTGTTCACCCGTGTCGGCGCATCTGACGATCTGGCATCCGGTCAGTCGACATTCATGCTGGAGATGAAAGAGGTCGCATACATCCTCTCGAACGCCACAAGCCGCAGCTTCATCGTATATGACGAGATCGGCAGAGGCACATCGACATACGACGGTATGAGCATTGCGCGCGCTGTCGCGGAATACACCGTCGGCAAAAAGATCGGCGCAAAAACAATGTTCGCAACGCATTATCACGAGCTGACATCGCTTGAAGGTGAGATCGGCGGAATCGTGAACTACAACATTGCTGCGAAAAAGCGCGGCGAGGACGTCACATTCCTCAGAAAAATCGTTCGCGGGCCTGCTGACGACAGCTACGGTATCGAAGTTGCGCGCCTTGCCGGAGTTCCCGGGGAGATCACACGCCGTGCAAAGGATATTCTCGCAGCCCTCGAGGGAAAACAGCCGAAGAAAAAAGCCAAATCAGTACCCGAGGCTGAACCCGATACCGTTCCGATGAGTCTCGATTTCGGAGATATCGCGGCTGACGAGATCAAAGAAGCTCTGAAAAAGACCGATATCAACACTCTCACCCCTATCGAAGCGCTGAATCTAATCTACGAATGGAAGAAATTATTATAATAAATTATGGGAAAAATCAATCTGCTGAGCTTTGAGGTTGCCAACCTCATCGCCGCCGGAGAAGTTGTTGACCGCCCTGCATCCGCGGTGAAGGAACTGCTCGAGAACGCGATCGACTCAGGTGCCGACAAAATCACGATCGAGATCCAGCGCGGTGGTATCGCATTCATCCGCATTGCGGACAACGGCTGCGGCATCGAACGTGACGATCTCGAAAATGCGATCAAGCGTCACTCCACAAGCAAGATCAAAAATGTCGAAGACCTCGACTCAATCTTCACGCTCGGATTCCGTGGTGAGGCTCTTGCGGCTATCGCATCCGTATCAAAGCTGAGGATATTCTCAAAAGTGAAAAATCAGCCGCTCGGAGCACTTCTCACCTCTGACGGGGGCAAAGTCATCTCCGTTACCGATATCGGCTGTCAGGACGGCACCACCGTGATCGTTGAGGATCTGTTCCACAATGTTCCCGCACGCCGCAAATTCCTGAAAAAAGACTCAACCGAATCAACCGCAATCGGTGCTGTTGTCGAGAAGATCGCGCTTTCCCGTCCCGATATTTCATTCAAATACATCAGTGACGGTGAAATCAAATTCATGACATCCGGCAGCGGCGATCTTTCGGAGACAATCTGGGCGCTGTTCGGCAAAGAAACCGCAAAACGCTCGCTGAAAGTTGACCGCGAAGAAAACGGCATCCGCATTACGGGATATGTCTCCGAGCCCGATCTCTACCGATCCAACCGAAACATGGAGAATTTCTTCATAAACGGCCGCTATATCAAATCAAAAACGGCATCTGCGGCGCTTGAGCAGGCATATTCATCGAAAATCCCGTCAGACAAGTTCCCGTTCTGCGTACTGAATATCGAGCTTCCGCCTCAGGCAGTCGATGTAAACGTGCATCCGGCAAAGCTCGAGGTAAAATTCGCCAACGAGAAGCTGATCTACGATGCGGTTTACTACGCTGTTCTCTCTGCTCTTGAAGCTGAAGCAAAGCGTCCGGAACTACAGCTCTCGAAATCGTGGCAGAAATCACAGCAGAATCCGCTGAAAACGTCCGGCATGACTGCATCACAGCTATACGGTGCGTTCAAACCGCTTGACGAAAAAACGAAAAAAGCTGACCAGATACGGCTATCCGATATCATCCCCGAGGTCAGAACGATAAACGAATCAACAAAAAATCACGCAAAACCCACACCTGCCGAGCGGCTTTCTCCCGTGGACAGCAAAAAAACAGTCCGCGAAGATGTGAAATCCGACGCTGAGCTTGCGCGTGCAAACAGACAGGCGGCTGAAAACATAAAAAAAGCGGCATCATACGTACCGTCATATGTAACGACAGCCGATCTCGAAGCCGAGGAAGCTGAAACGGCAAAGCAGGAAGCGATTGAAGCTCAGAAAGCCGCCGAAGAAGCCCGACTTGAAGCTGAGCGCTCCGCTCTTTCTGCAGCACAAAACGAAATACCGCCGCAGGACGATGTCATCGAGAAGCAGATCACAGTTTCACCGCCCTCGGAATCAGCGGAACAAACTCACGAAGAATCGCATGAGCCGCAGTCCAATTATGAAGTAACCGAGCCTGTGCGTGAGCCTGCCGATGCGCCAAAGGATCAGTACGACAGCGAGATTGATCCGTCCGAGATCCCGGAATATGTTATCATCGGTGAGGCGTTCAACTGCTATGTGCTGGTTCAGATTGAGGAAAGACTCCTCATGATCGACAAGCACGCCGCGCACGAACGCATCATATTCGATGAACTCTGCCGGAAAATGAGAGCAAATCTCAGAAATTCCGGTGACAAGATCGGCGGTCAGCTTCTGTTCTCACCGATCGAGTGTGACATTCTCGCGACAGAGGCGGAATCACTCGGCGAATACGAGGACAAAATCAAAGCTCTCGGCTTCGATTACACTATCGAGAAAAAAACAGTCTCAACATACACGGCGAAAATTTCGCAGATTCCCGAGCAGCTTGAACGCGATGCGTCATTTGATCTTTTCACGATACTTGTATCAAAGCTGTCCGATGTCAGCGTGAGCGTTGAATCCGCGGCTGAAGGATTTTTTGAAACAAGACTGTGGCAGGCATCGTGCAAAGCCGCAATCAAAGGCGGACGCATCTACGACAGAGCGCACATCAAATGGATCTGCGACCGACTCTTAAAGAAGCCGGATCAGGACAATCAGGTAATCCGCACCTGCCCCCACGGCCGTCCCGTCGCTTTTGAGATCAAGAAATCCGCCATTGACAGACAGTTTGCAAGACTCATGTAAGCATATTTTGTATGCAGACTCAATCAGAACAAAACCAAGGAGAATTATATAAATGTTTACCGTAATAACAACAGACGAACACAGCAACGCGCGCCGAGGCAGACTCGAGACACCGCACGGCACGATCGAAACTCCCGTTTTCATGAACGTTGCTACCTGCGCTGCTATCAAGGGCGGCGTATCGGCATATGACCTCAAGGATGTAAACTGCCAGGTCATGCTCTCGAACACCTATCACCTTCACCTCAGACCCGGCGACCGTCTTGTTCACGATCAGGGCGGACTTCAGAAATTCACCGGTTGGGATCGTCCCACACTTACAGACAGCGGCGGATTCCAGGTGTTCTCTCTTTCCAGTCTCCGCAAGATCAAGGAAGAAGGCGTTTACTTCGCATCCCACATCGATGGAAAGCGCATTTTCATGGGTCCGGAAGAGAGCATGAGAATCCAGTCCAATCTCGGTTCAACTATCGCGATGGCATTTGACGAATGTATCGAGAATCCCGCCGAGTACAACTACACCAAGGCATCCTGCGACCGTACAACCCGCTGGCTCAGACGATGCAAAGAGGAACTCTACCGTCTCTCTCAGCTTGAAGAAACGATCAACCCCGGTCAGCTTCTCTTCGGTATCAATCAGGGAAGCACATATGCCGACCTCCGAGTCCGTCACATGGAGCAGATCCGCGAGCTTGACACACCCGGTTACGCGATCGGCGGTCTTGCCGTCGGTGAAGAAACCGAGGAAATGTACCGCATCATCGAAGCTGTCGAGCCTTATATGCCGAAGGACAAGCCGAGATATCTTATGGGTGTCGGTACTCCTCAGAACATCGTTGAAGCCGTTCACCGCGGTGTTGACTTCTTCGACTGCGTAATGCCGTCCAGAAATGCCCGTCACGGCAACCTCTTCACATGGCACGGTAAGATGAACCTGCTCAACGAAAAGTATATGAATGATCCCAGACCTATCGACGAAAACTGCGGATGCCCTGCCTGCCGTAACCACTCCAGAGCGTACATCCGTCATCTTATCAAGGCAAAAGAAGCGCTCGGAATGCGTCTTGCGGTTCTGCACAATCTTTATTTCTATAACGATCTCATGCAGAAGATCCGCGATGCTCTTGACGGGGGCTATTACGAGAGTTTCTATCAGAAGTACAGAATTCTCCTCGGCGAGAGGCGGGTTGATTAGTATTTATCGGAGGCAACCCCTCATGATCCGCAAAATCATCGGTTTTATCCCTGCCGCGTTCATATTTTTCTGATCATGACCGCGGCTGCGATGGAAACCTATTATTTAACTCCATATCCATTCCGTGTACTGCTCAATACGCCGTGGTATATGTGGCTCTGGCTTACGGCGTCAGTCTTGAGCGGTATACTTCTCTGCATCAGAAAAACGCTTGTGCCAGGGTTGATCGTCGGAGCCGTTCCGTGGATTGTCTTCTCGGTCACAGTGTTCGCGAATCAGCAGGATCCCGAGCTCCACATACTGCCTGCCGGATTCATCCTCGCCTACATCGTTTACACCGTATGTTATTTCGTTTACCACCACGAAGCTGATAAAGAATCATGATCTGTATTGACACAAAATCATCCGAT
Source organism: uncultured Ruminococcus sp. (assembly GCA_964588425.1). Lineage (GTDB taxonomy): Bacteria > Bacillota > Clostridia > Oscillospirales > CAG-272 > UMGS1696. The sequence continues at coordinate 10,504 of CAZPPN010000024.1, forward strand.
ATTTACTACAATCTCGCCGCCGAATATTATTTTGCCGCTGAAAAAACTATCACCGGACGGGAATCCGATGACATTTTTATGCTGTGGAATACCACCCCGACCATTATTATCGGCAGGTTTCAGAACCTGATCGAAGAGGTCGACCTCACATACATCCGTGAAAAAAACATTACTGTCGCCCGTCGTCTTTCCGGTGGAGGAACGATCTACTCGGATGAGAACAATCTGATGTTCACGTTCATCGCGCACGGCATGGGTATCGAGATCAATTTCGAGCGGTTCGTCCGTCCTATCATCGACTCTCTCAAACTCCTCGGAGCTGAAGCAGAGTTAAGCGGACGCAACGATATCATGATCGGGAAACGCAAGATCAGCGGAAACGCGCAGTACCGTGCAGGAGGAAATGTAATTCACCACGGAACGCTCCTTCTTGAATCGAATCTTGAAGAGCTTTTGCGAGCTACCACGCCGAAAGACTACAAAATTGTCTCCAAGGCGATCAAATCCGTCCGTGAGCGCGTCACAAATCTGAACGATCATCTGCCCTCGCGTTTGTCTCCCGATGAAGTTAAAGCTCACTTAGCCAAGACCATCGCCGACAGCTTTTACGAAATCACACCGGTCGATGACAGACGCATCCGTGAGCTTGCGAAAGAAAAGTTCGATGACGAAAAAATAATATTTTCAGCCGTTCCGAAATTCGAGATCGAGAAAACTGTCCTCACAAACGGCGGCGGATATGAATTCAGTCTCAGCGTAATTAGCGGTGTGATAGAAAATGCATCCGTAGCAGGAGACTTCTTCGCAAACTTCACGGCGGAAGATCTTGTATCGGCTCTGACAGGATGCGAATACACTCCCACCGCTGTCGAAAAATCACTTCAGAAGCTTTCCGAAGGATTTTTCAGAACAGACGCGCATGAACTCACACTCGGTATTTTCGAATAAAATGCCCAATAATCCTCAATTCCGAAAGGAAATATATTATGTCAGAATACGCAAACAAAGAACAACTTATTGCATTTCGCGATGAAATTGATGAAGTAGACTCACAGCTCGTTGCGCTCCTTGAAAAACGCATGGAAGTTGCCGCAAAGATCGCAGGCTACAAGCGAAACAGCGGAATGCCTGTTTTTGATGCTGTAAGAGAGCGCGAAAAGCTGAACAAAGTTGCGTCAATCGCATCGGAAGAAATGTCCGGCTACACCCGTCAGATGTATTCCCTCCTGTTCGAGCTTTCCAGAGATTACCAGAATAAGCTCCTCGGTCAGAAGTCGGAACTGTACAATAAAATAACATCAACGATTGAATCCACGCCCAACCTCTTCCCCGAAAAAGCACGTGTTGCCTGCCAGGGAACAGAGGGCGCGAACTCCATGACAGCCGCAGAGAAACTGTTCAAGTCTCCCGAAATCGAGTACGTCAAGAACTTCGAGGACGTATTCAGAGC
>CAZPPN010000025.1:0-11370 GCA_964588425.1 uncultured Ruminococcus sp.
CGTCTCGAGAACCTCAGTTTCAACCGACTGTTCCTCATATGACGGCGCGGGACGGTGGATCTGCCATTTTTCGTCTGTTTCCGGGGCGGGTTTCTCGTCAACAGGCTCGCCGAGTACATTGAAAATACGTCCGAGAGTCTCATGCCCCACCGGAACACGGATTCCATCACCCGTATCAACCGCCGCGCATCCCCTTACAAGTCCGTCGGTTGAGTCCATTGCGATGCATCTCACCACGCAGTCTCCTATGTGGGAAGATACCTCCGCTGTGATATGCCGTCCGCCGCAGTCGATTTCAACGGCGTTCAGAATATCCGGAAGCTCTCCGTCATCAAACCGCACATCTATAACAGGCCCGATAATCTGTGTTACACGGCCGATATGTTTTTTGTCTGACATAATTATGACCATGCCTTTCTTTGCATTTATTGAATACTGCGAATACTGCATCAGGAATCCGCGCCTGCCACGATTTCGGTAATCTCCTGCGTGACTGCGCTCTGACGTGCTCTGTTGTACTTCAGTATCAGCTCGTCATGCATGGCATCTGCGTTCTTTGCGGCAGTATCCATAGCACAGCGTCTTGCGGCAAGCTCGGATGCGAATGACTCCGCCGCGGATGAGTATAAAACTCCTGCGATATATTCGGGAATCACAGCCGCAAGTACCTCCTCCGCATTCGGCTCAAACTCAATTGATGAACCAAACGCCGAGTCTGATACGTTACTGTCGTTTTTCATACGTCTTCCCCCCACAAGCGGAAGCAGGCTGATTATATCCGGGCTCTGTGTGAGCATTGACACAAGTCTCGTATAAATAATGCTGACCGCGCCGATCTCTTCCCTGTCGTACATATCCCGCACGGTACGAGCAATACGGATGCAGTCGTCTGATGTCAGGTGTTCGCAGGATATAAACTCACTGCTGACGGTTTCTCTGCGTCGGGAGAAATACTCAACCGCACGTTTCCCTATCGGAAGCACAAAGTCTTTTTCGTTCAGCACGGCGTCAGATGAGCGGAAGATACTGCTGTTGTATCCCCCTGCAAGTCCTCGGTCTCCTGCGATGATTAAATAAAGCGATGGGAGTTTTTTGCTGCGTGAGACTGAATATGCGCTCTTTTCCGATGCCAAAACCGCAGCGGCTTCAAGCATGGTTTCTCTGAAATATACCGACTGTTCCGCTTTGACAGCCGCTTTTTTTATTTTTGAAGCCGCCACCAGCTCCATCGCACGGGTTATATGTCCTGTGGCTTCGACACTCTTTATTCTTGCGCGTATTGCTTTGATGTTTTCAGCCATTCCATCCCCTTATTCGCCGTGGATTCCGTAAACTTCCGCGCGGAACTTTTCTGCAAATTCTCCGAGAGCGGATTTCATTATCTCTTCATCTTCATCGGTGAGATCTCCCGTTGTTCCGATCGTCGAGAGAAGTCCGCCATAATTGGTTTTCATATAATCCTCAAGCTCTTTTTCGAATTTTCGAACGTCCTTTACGGCAATACCGTTCAGATATCCGTTTACTGCACCATAGATTATCACGACCTGATTCTCAACCGGCACGGGAGTGCTTTTCCCCTGCTTCAGAACCTCAACGATCCTCTCTCCGAGTGCAAGTCTCGCCTTTGTGTCAGCGTCGAGGTCAGAGCCGAACTGAGCAAACGACTGAAGCTCCCTGTACTGCGAATGAAGGAGCTTGAGCTGACCCGAGACTTTCTTCATAGCCTTGATCTGCGCCGCACCTCCGACACGGGATACCGAAATACCCGGGTTTACAGCGGGGATAACACCTGCGTGGAAAAGCTCGGTTTCAAGATATATCTGTCCGTCCGTGATTGATATTACATTAGTGGGAATATACGCCGACACATCACCTGCCTGGGTTTCAATGATCGGGAGTGCCGTGATTGAGCCTCCGCCGTATTCGGGAGACAGTCTTGCGGCTCTTTCAAGCAGACGTGAATGGAGATAGAACACATCCCCCGGATATGCCTCACGTCCGGGCGGTCTGCGGATGAGGAGCGAGAGTGTTCTGTATGCCACGGCGTGCTTCGAGAGATCGTCGTACACGATGAGCACATCATGCCCCCGATCCATGAAATACTCCGCTATCGCGCATCCGGAATAAGGAGCTATATACTGAAGCGGAGCACCTTCGGAAGCCGATGCTGACACGATCACGGTATAGCTGTCGGCTCCTGCGAGTCTCAGGGTTTCAGCCACATTCGCAACTGTCGAGTTTTTCTGCCCGATCGCCGTGTACACGCAGATAACGCCCGTATCACGCTGGTTCAGTATTGTGTCGATCGCAAGAGCTGTCTTACCCGTACGGCGGTCTCCGATAATAAGCTCACGCTGTCCCCGTCCGATCGGGATCATCGAGTCGACAGCCTTGATGCCGGTCTGGAGAGGAACAGACACGCTTCTCCGTCTGATAATACCCGGAGCAGTCTGCTCAATCGGACGGGTTTCGGTACATTCGATGGGGCCTTTTCCGTCAATAGGCTTGCCGAGTGCGTTCACGATGCGTCCGATCATATTTTCCCCGACCGGAACCGAGACAACTCTACCCGTTCGTCTGAGCTTTGTTCCCTCTCCGATCTCATTGGAATTATCAAGAATAACGACAGCGACCGTGTTCTCCTCGAGGTTCATAGCCATGCCCGATCCGCCGTTTTCAAAAACGACAAGCTCGTTCACCATGCAGTTTCCAAGACCGAACACGCGCGCAATGCCGTCACCGACTGTGATAACCACACCTGTCTCAGCTTCTTCGGCTCGGCTGCGGTAATCTTTTATTTGATTTTTGATTATGTTACTGATTTCCTCAGGACGGATATCGAGTTGTCCCATTGCGTTATCTCCGTTTTATTTTATACGGTGAGGCAGTAATGACCTCTCCGAGCTTCTTCAGTCTGCATCTCAAGCTGTCGTCAATGCTGTTCTCTCCCCACGTTACCCTCATTCCGCCGATCAGTTCTGGATTTATCACATATTCAATCTCGACGCTCATTCCGCTAAGATGGCAGAGTTTCTCTTTCAGCTTATCTTTCTGTCCGTCTGTGAGAGGATATGCGCTCTCGGCTCTTGCTTTCACGACAGAAAATTTCCCGAGATACAGCTTCTCATACTCCGCAAACGAGTCTCCGATGCCGTCAGCCCTGCCTCTCTCCGTCATCAGCATGACAAAGTTCACGACATACTCATGCACTCTGCCGTCAAGAACTTCTCTGACAAGTCCGATACGCTCATTTTTCGGGATGCCGGGATTTATGAGAATATGAATCCAGTCGTCTGCGAGGATCTCTCTGAGCATCACGGTGTCATCAAGGATTTCTTTTTCAAGCCCGGCATCGCACGCCAGAGCAAACAGTCCCCCTCCGTACTCTGCGGAAATTACGGTCATGTGATCCCCTCCGTTACAGTCCGTCAATAAAGCTGTCGATGAGCTTGCGGTGATCATCCTCACTGATCTCACGTCCGACTACGTTTTCGGCAATACACACCGAAATGTCCGCGATCTCATTTTTCAGCTCGTCCATTGCCTTTCTTTTTTCCTGCGCGATATCACTCTCAGCCCTGCGTATCTTCTCGCCTGCTTTGTTTTCCGCAGCGGTGATTATCTCTCTGCTCAGTCTGTCCGCACGTTTTTCAGCAGCTTTTATGATCGTATCAGCTTCATCACGCGCACCGTCGAGCTTCTCTCTGTACAGTCTGCGGTCAGCTTCGGCATCAGTGACGGATCTTTCGGCGGCGGTGTAAAGCTCATTCACCAGACTCTGTCTCTCGTCAAGTATTTTCCTGACAGGCGCAAACAGAAATCGCTTTACGATAAGCGTCAGGATCAAAAGATTCCCCATAGCCGCCGTGATGTGCCAGATATTCAGCGATATCAGTTCAAGATATTCATTCATTCCGCATCTCCGTTTGTGTCATCAGAGCTTGCCGATGAAGAGATTCGGCGCGAGAAGCATAAGAAGAAGTCCCATTACGAAGCCGTAGATACCCGTTGTCTCGGCGATAGCGCATCCCATGATCATTGTGGATGTAACGGCTCCCCTTGATTCCGGCTGACGTCCGATTGCTTCGCACGCCTTTCCGACAGCGTAGCCTTCACCGATCCCCGGGCCGATACCTGCGATGAGGGACAGTCCCGCGCCGATCGCACATCCTGCCAGAATAATTGCCTTAGCGTTTGCAAGTTCCATAATATAATATTTCTCCTGTTGATATTTATTCTTTATTCTTTCTTCGCGGCGTCCCCTATATACAGCATCGTAAGCATTGCGAAGATAAACGCCTGCATACATGAGCTGAACACATCGAAGTAAATCGAAAGGACAGCCGGGATGCCGATCTGAAGAATCGGAAGCTCACCCAATCCGAAGAGGACTGATGACAGAGATGCCAATGCCGAATACACAAGCTCCAGTATGACTGTGCCCGAGACGATATTGCCGAAATGACGGAAAGCCATTGAAACGGGTGTACCGAGTTCGCTGAGGACATTAAACGGTGTAAAGAACGCAAAAGGTTTTGTGAATCCTCTCAGATAGCTGACGAAGCCGTTTGTTCTGATCTTGAAGAATGTAATCATCGAAAAAACGAGAATTGCCCAACCAGCGGCGGTATTGAGGTCTGCTGTCGGCGGATACATACCCACGAGGGACAGAAGTGATGACAACGCCGACAGAGCGAGAAGCGCACACACAAACGGAGCGAATCCGTCAAAGCTCTCTCCCATATTTCCGCGTACAAGATCCGATGTTTTTTCCACTATCCACTCGGCGATGATCTGGCGTTTTGACTCGGGTCTGACTTTAAGTCTGCGTGTGAGTGCAATGCAGATGAACATCACGCCAAACATGACAAGCCACGAATTCACCTGAGTTTCGGTGATGGGTATTCCGCCGAAGATCGGTATTTCAAAATAAATCCCCGCGCCAGTGATACTTATTTCCATAACCGCCGTACTCCCGATTCATGCTTTTTCAGCACATACGCCGATGCGATATTTCTCACCGTGATTACGACTCGCGGATAAAACAACGACAAAAAAACCGGCAGCCAGTGGATATACTCGACGGCGACAGATACTGCGATAACAAAGATCATTACGACGGTGCGTCCTGTGTATGACAAGCGCATTTTCAGTTTTGCGGCATCTTCGTCTCCTGTCTCAAGGGCTTTGATTACCCCGACTGCCATGAAGAAGAAGTTTCCGACCGCAAGCAGGTATCCGACCGCTGAACCTGTAAGAACAGTAATGTCAAAATACCCGAAAACGGCAAGCGCTGCCGCGGCAAAAACCGTACAGACAGCGCATCCGAATATCATCAGTAATATTTCTTTTTTTACTTCAGTATCAAATCTCATTCGAGCTACCCGCCGATCACCGGTTAAATCCGATATTATAAATTATCACAAAAATATAATATCCACGTTATCGCGAGTTATTCGATTGAAATTCAAAAAATTCCGAAATCAGTCAGCAAGCTCGTTGAACATTGCGTATGTCTTTCTGAAGATTTCTTTCTTTTCCTCGATGAACTTTTCCATTACAGCGAGTTCATCAGCGGAATACTTATCGGTCATACCCGGCTTGAGAGTACCCTTATACATACGGTCGAGAACCTGAGACCAGTTGATATCGCAGGTTGTGATCTCACCCTGACGTTCTACAACGATAAGATTTGTGTTTCCTGCAAGAAGCTCTTCAACTGCACGTACACCCATCTTGGTAGCAGTAAGTCTGTCGGTAAGAGTGGGAGAACCACCGCGTACTGTATGTGCAAGACGGCAGAACTTGGATTCAACCCAAAGTCTGTCGTTGCCTTCCTTTTCGGAAAGTTCCTTTGTGATAGCCGTGATCTTCTTAGCGAGTTCTTCGCCGAGAGTCGGAAATGCTTCGGAAACGATGATAAGGAAGCTTCTCTTACCTTCTCTGCGGAGACGGATAATCTTATTGATGCATGCTTCTTCATCAAACGGAGCTTCGGGTATAACGCACGCAACAGCACCGGAAGCGATAGCTGTATTGATTGTAATATCACCTGCGCCGCGACCCATAACTTCAACTACATTGCATCTTGCGTGAGATTCGCATGTATCGCGGAGTCTGTCTACGTTTTCAATAACGGTAGTCATTGCGGTATCGAAGCCGATGGTGTAATCGGAAGCGGTGATATCATTGTCAATGGAGCCGGGAATACCGATTGTGGGGATACCTCTCTGGGAAAGATCTGTCGCGCCTCTGAATGTTCCGTCGCCGCCGATTGCGATGACACCGTCGATTTCGTGCTTCTTGAGTGTTTCGATAGCCTTCTGCATACCTGCTTCTTCCTTGAATTCAAGGCATCTGTCAGAGTAGAGGAAAGTACCGGAGAGCTGGATCTTACCCGAAACTTCGCGGTTAGTGAGTTCGATCATTTCGTCGTGGATCATTCCGCGGTAGCCGCCGATAATTCCCATTACCTTAACGCCGCGAGCGTTTGCAGCTCTTGTTACGGCTCTTACAGCGGCGTTCATGCCGGGAGCGTCACCGCCTGATGTGAGTACGCCGATTTTTCTGAATTTCTGTTCCATGTTTTATGCTCCTTTCTTATTCGAGCGGGTTTTACAAAATTTTACTGTATTCTTTATTATAATACATCAGTACAAAAAAATCAAGTATTATTTATCTACGATTTGTGTATACTCCGTTCAATTTACGTTTTGCTGTAATATGATTGCTTATACTTGACATTTATACATGCTGTGTGATATAATCCTATTGAAAAAACTTGCACGGAGGATCAATTCATGAAAAAACTCTATCTTATCGGGGACTCCACGCGAATGGGCTATGCACCGTATGTCAAGCGAGCTCTCGAGGGACTTGCCGAAGTTTACTGGCCTTATGAAAACAGCTGTTTCGCGGCGTACACATACTATTCTCTCGGAGACTGGGAGGCTGCTCTGCGTATAGGAGAGGACTGCGATGTTGTTCACTGGAATGTAGGACTTCACGATGTAATCCGCTTCACGGGGGACGAGCCTGTATCCACACCCGAGATTTACGCGTACTACATTGAGCGTATATATCAGCACATTCCGTTCTACTACCCGAAGGCACAGCAGATTTTCGCGACATCCACGCCCATTATTGAAGAACGCCACAGTTTCTGGATCAACAGAAAGAACGAGGATGTTATAAACTACAACAAGGCTGCGCTTGAAGTTCTCTCAAAGTACAATGTACCGATCAACGATCTGCACAGCGTCATCTCCGCAGCTCCGATTGACGTATTCGCAGATCACGCGCATCTCTCCACACCTCTCGGACGTGAGCTGACGGTATGCGCCGTGCTCCGTTCCGTATGTCCTTATCTCGGTATCAAATTCGAGGACATCACGCTCCCCGATTTCACGGAAACAATACAGGAATACTCGGCGCACGAGCTGAAAGCCTGAATCCGATAACAACAAACAAAGAGGATCAATAATAATGAAAATCAATATTAAGCATATTGCAAATGTGCAGACCGAACAGGACGGTGCTATTTACGGCAAATATCTTTTCTGCTTCAATTCAGAAGGTCTGTGCCATGTTTATGATCTGGAACACATAGATGAAAATTCTTCCGATGCTGCCGATCTTTCTCCTGTATCGGTTTTTACTTTAGATAAAGCCGATATTATTGTTCCGCACAGCAACGCTGTTGTATTCGGCAACGAATTTTATTCTGACGGCGACGAATTCCCTCTTCTCTACAGTAATGTTTACAATAACTATGCGGGAGCGGAAGATGACCTTTGCGGAGTGTGCTGTGTATACCGTTTACAGAGAAACGATGACGGATTCACCTCCACTCTCGTGCAAATGATAAAGATAGGCTTTACGGACAACCGTGAATATTGGCGTTCTGCAGGAGATGTCGCCGATATTCGTCCCTACGGCAATTTTGTAATAGATGTACATAAAAGTATATTCTACGCATTCGTTATGCGGGACGCAGAAAAAACCACACGTTATTTCGCATTCAATCTTCCAAAGGTTTCGGAAGGTGCTGAGGATTCAAGATTCGGCGTCAAAATGGTTTCTCTTGACATAGATGACATTAAAGAGTATTTTGATGTTCCGTATCATAATTATGTCCAGGGTGCCTGTTATTACAACGGAAAAATCTATTCGGTAGAAGGCTTTAACCTCGATGTTCATCCGGCTCTGAGAATCATCGACCCGGTGCAGAAAAAGCAAATATACCATTATGATTTCTGTGATTCGGACATGACAATCGAAGCGGAACTTATTGATTTTTATAACGGAAATTGTTATTACGGCGATAATGGTAATCATTTGTTTGAAATACAATTGACAGACGAATACGGCAGCCGCTTTATCTGAAATATTTGCATAGGCGTGGCAATTACGATTCTGAACGTAATTTCAACACGCCTTTTTCTCATGTTATAATACAGCGAGTTTAATTTTTGAGAGTCAACTGTCTGCACATCAATTTTATTATTGCAATTTCACGCCGAATAATGTATAATTATTATGAATACACAAAAATTACCGCTTATCGGTCCACGGAGGATTTTACATAAATGCGCATCGTTGTCAAAGTCGGAACATCGACTCTCGCTCACAAAACAGGACGTCTGAACATCCGTCACATGGAAGAGCTCTGCAAGGTTCTCTCCGACATCAAAAATGCCGGTCACGAGGTCATTCTCGTCTCCTCGGGTGCTATCGGAATGGGAATGGGTAAGCTCCAGCTCAGAGAACGTCCGTCACTTCTCGCCGAAAAACAGGCGGCTGCGGCGGTCGGTCAGTGCGAGCTGATGTACACATACGACAAGCTCTTCTCCGAATACAACCACACCGTTGCTCAGATTCTTCTCACAGGTCAGGATGTCCGTGATGAGCACAGATGCGAGAACTTCATCAACACGATCGAGCGTCTGATCGAATACGGTGCTCTTCCGATCATCAACGAAAACGACACGGTTGCGACTGACGAAATCAAGGTAGGTGACAACGATACACTCTCCGCGATCGTGGCTACTCATGTTCACGCGGATCTTCTTACGCTTCTCTCAGACATTGACGGTCTCTACACGGCAAACCCGAGAACCGATCCCGATGCGCGTCTTGTACCTGTTGTAACCGAGCTGACACCCGAGATCATCGCGTCCGCCGGCGGAAAAGGTTCCGAGATCGGCACGGGCGGAATGCAGACCAAGCTCATTGCGGCTGACATGGTAATGAACGCGGGATGCGACATGATCATTGCAAACGGCGAAAACCCCGACATTCTTTACGACATCATCGACGGAAAAGCTGTCGGAACACGCTTTATCGGCAAAAAGTAAGAGTATCATCACATAATCTATTCGTCGGGGGGTGAATACATGAAATTCACAGTAAAATTTCTCTCAATTCTTTTCTCCGCACTTCTGATCGCATCTCCGGTCTCAGCGGCGTGGTCGGATAATTACACCGCGTCAAGAACATACAGCGGACAGTTCGGCGATATTTCATCCGGCGACTGGTATTACGATAATGTTGTCAGTGCGTACTCGCTCGGAATCATCAACGGCAAGTCCGACAACAGATTCGAGCCGTCAAAAACCGTAACTATCGCGGAAACCGTCAAGATCGCCGCGCTTTGTCATCAGCTTCTGGTCGACGGCAAAACAAACGAAAACGCATTCGACTCGTCGGGATCGCGTTGGTTTGACGGATATCTCTCATACTGCATGAAAAACGGCATTGTAACCGAAGAATACGACGACTACAACGCATCCGCAACACGCGCGCAGATAGCTGTTCTTTTCTCACGTGCAATCACATCATCCGGAATTGCGATCGAGAATCTCAACAACGCCGATTTCGGTGATCTTCCCGACGTATCACGCGAGGCATGGTACGCAGGCGCAGTCTACAAGATGTACAACTGGGGCATCATTACCGGCAGCACATCGGGGAACATCAATCCGACATCCTACGTAAAGCGCAGCGAAATCTCGACCGTTATCATGCGTGTGATTGATCCGGACGAAAGAGTAACTGTCGGTGAGGAAAAGCAGACTTCTTCCTCATCTTCCTCTTTATCCGCGTCATCGAATGCTGAAAAGCCCGCTGTCGCCGACAAATCAGGAATCATCGGAAACACCCTCTCGCTCTACCCCGGAGACCACACCGAAAAAACATTCAGCGGTACAACGGCGATCGGCGGATATTTCACAATCAGCGGCGGTGTTCCGTCAATGAAAGATTCGTACTCGATAGATCTCGCGGATGACATTATCCTTGAGAAAGACAATATCTCTTTCCGTTTATATAAGAATGAGGGCTTTGAGTCTCTCGGAATCGTCCGCGGATGGATGAACAATGCCGCCTGCGGTTCAAGCGGTGAGTATATCGCCGATCCCGATGAGATGCAGGATGCTGCCGCTGAGCTTCTTAAAATCAGAATCGGCGGAAAGATGTATGAAGTATCCGAGCTGTGGTACGCCAATCACGGTGACTACACGACATATGCGTTCTATTTCAGCGAAGATATCGACTTCTCACAGGCGGTATCGGTTGAATTCGTCTGCGGAAAGATCACATCGGATCAGCTTCGCGAAAACGGAAATGCGCTTCTTGCCGACTTCCTTGATGAAACTGAAAACATTCAGAACGTCACGCTCGATGGCTCCGTAAGCACAAATCAGACCGTGGAGAGATCGGACGAATACATCGCAGCTCTGACTGACGCAAAGGACGGGGCTTATGACATAATCTTCGCATACGAAGGAAGCAGATGCGCTGTTATCTACGGACGCGGACTTTACGGACGTGATGCGGATGATTACCGTCTTGTGTTCATCTTCCGTGACGGCTCGACACAGACCGTATCGACTGCAAAGCTCGATGAAATCCGCATAAACTCGGACGGAGATGTACTGTACTACAAGGTCACGGCTCCCGACGGAAAACCGATCCAGTACGGCGTGAACTTCGATTGATCATATCACAACAACACAAAACCTCCTCGACACACATGAACGATGCCGGGGAGGTGTTTTATTGTCTTATTTTTCCCGATCAGAGCTTGTTTCTCATGATCTTGCCGCTTGTTGTTTTCGGGAGTTCGTCGCGGAATACAACGATTCTCGGATACTTGTACGGAGCGGTATTTTTCTTGACGTAGTTCTGGATCTCTTTCTTGAGTTCTTCCGTTCCTTCTGTTCCCTTTGTGAGAACGATGGATGCCTTGACTACCTGACCGCGTACCTCGTCGGGTTCAGCAGATACGCCGCATTCGAGAACGTAGGGGAGTTCCATGATAACATTTTCGATCTCGAAGGGACCGATACGGTAGCCGGATGACTTGATAAC